>DAIELO010000217.1 GCA_027341705.1 Caryophanales bacterium | reverse complement strand
CAGGCGGGTTTTTCAGCAGCGCGCGTTGCTTACCGGGTTGCTGTACGACCCAATGCGTCACCTGGCGGATGCATGTAGTCGTGTGTGGGGTGACCGTCCAAAAATGGAGGCTGTATTGAACGAGGCATTCTCCACCGTCCCGCACTGTAAGTTTCTATATGCATTGGACACCGGCGGGGTGCAGATAACGTCCAACATCAGCCGTGAAGGCCTGCTCGCCGAGCACTTTGGCCGGGATCGATCGGACCGGCCATACATCAGAGAAGCATTGCTGGCCGCCGAGTATTCTGACAAAAATCGTGAAGCGCAGTATCAGCAATGGCCCTACATACGAGAAGGGGTCCAAGCTGTCGATTTTCTGTTGTGCGAAGCCTATATCAGTCTGCGTGCGCTACGGCCGTCGTTGACCGCTGTCCAATTTGTGCGTAACAGCGACGGCATACTTCTCGGTTTCATTGGTGCCGATTTTGCTTTGAGGGACTTGCCTCAGCCAGGCGAAATATACGAAGAGCCCCGGTATTCCCGGCGGTTCGAAGGAGACCCGTTCATTTCAGATACGGTCGTTACGAAGATGCGTTCGGAAAGCAAAATGGATCGGCATCTGGATACCGTGCTTAGTGTGGTGGAAGAATTGATACTCGTACATGGCGTGTATCATGTAATTCTGCATTTCTCCAGCAGCCAGGCCATACTTTGGGTGATGGATGATCCGTATCGGTATCGTCTGCTGACCATGGAAGAACTAATTGACCCGAATATTTGCTTGGCGTATCCCAAGCGCTCATATCCGGATAAAGCTGTGGTACCCCACCAAGAGGTTCGGGCTATATTGAGTAATTTAAGAACGTTGAGACTTATGAAAGGAATGTTTTATTTACGCTCCGGATCTATCAACATCTTTAACGGCACAGTAGGGTTGACATTTTCCTCCGATTGCTCTCATTATATTCCGTATGACGAATTCCTCAAAAGGGATCATTCTTTATGGAATAATGGCTGACTGCCAAAGACGATCATCAAGCAACAACACAGCATGAATATTCATGCAAAACCACTACTGGAAGGGGAGCGTTTTGATGCATCATGAGAGAGTTTGCTAACCGTCGGAGGTGTATCACGGAGTAAGCATGTGCTTGCCTTATTTTACTGAAGATGAGCATAGGTCTTTCCGTGTTATGCACGCTAATTCAGACTCTTTGATCACGCTGTATTTGGTAAAAACGGTCGTATTCTCCTCTACTCAAGGAAGAATTTCTCAGCGAGCAATTATCTTGTCCTGCTGGCTGATGCGGCTGATGATGCCAGATAAACGTAGAGCGCAACCCTAACATTCCACCAATCAATCCTCAGATGAGTCCGGCGAATGAATGCAACATCCCATGGCCTTCCGTTACCGGGATGCCAATGGGAAACACCTGAATTCAGGTATTAGCCTGGTGAATTTCTGATCCAAGCTTGATGGATTGTCTTTTGATATCATCAAATTTTGTTGCAAGATCTGTGATTATCTCATTATTAGATGTGATAGTCACTTTCCCCAATGAATCCTCCCTGTGCGATATTATCCCTGTTGTCTGCTCTACTGATATGGCAAAGCTAGCGTACGGCAACATCTTATCTAAATCACCTCTAAAAGCATAGGAGACATCGATATTGTTTTCTTTCTGTTCTGCCATGATTTCTTTTATTTCAGATAACTCATCTTTTGTGTTTAAAATAAATATACGTTCAATGTGGATCCCTCTTTTTGCTTGCCTGTAATTTAACTTGGCATGTTCAGTCATGTCCCTACCTGATTTCCAATAAAATCTTTTGGTAAGATTGCTTACAACTTTGAATGACTGCCCCGGCTCTAATGCCGCCAGCAAGATCATTGAAGACGAATAAATATCATGAAAAACGAAGTCCCCACCCTTTTCAGCCTGGCATAATACATGATGTATTTTCTCGAAATCTGCAAGAGCTATTCTGGTAGAAATACCCGTGTGACTCCTTTTTAGTTTATTATAAAGCTTTATGGTTTCATTGACAGTGATCTGGTCTTTAAGAGAAAGCTCCAAGGACGGGAAAGCATTTTTTAACCTTTTTTCTAGATTGTCGATGGCTATTATTACTTCTGCAAAAAATGTCGCCAATGCAAAAGCCAAAATAATCACCAGCTTTGTAGAAGTGCTTAAGTGAAAGTGCGCGCTCAACCAGAATGTCAGCACGATAAAAACAATGCCGAATAATCCGATAAATATTCGTAGAAACATGGCCCTTGACATCTTATGTCGCCCCCAATTTTGATGAATAATGGACTATACATCTTCACTATTAATACCGCGCCATCATTATAACGTGGCAGCATCATGTTCAAAGAACATATCAACAACAATGGCAACGGATGATTGAATCGCATTGTGAAAAATCCACACAATTAAAGCAAACGCATTTTTTGCTATCCTTTTGTCATGAACAGACTCTGTACGCTTCTCTTTTCAGGCTCAGCACTGCTAGGCGTGTCCTAGGACAATTCCTTCTTCGTACACATCGGTTGAATGTGATACCGTTTTCGACAGGTTGCTTTTGCAGAGGTTTGCGCTATCCACGAAC
>DAIELO010000216.1 GCA_027341705.1 Caryophanales bacterium | reverse complement strand
GTAGAATTGACAGACGGCTTTATGATGGAGCCAGAAGCGTCTGTGTCAGCGATGGCATTTGCGCATCCGGAAGCTAGATACTTTAATGTGGAAGCAGGGAATGAAGAGTGAAAATCAGGCACCCTAGAAAATAGGGTGCCTGATGATTAGCGAGTGTATTGATAATATTGACATTCGATGCGACCATTGTAAAGCTTTCTGCGTTTGTCCGCAGGTTTACCGAACCATTTTTCAAAGAGTGGTTGACCAGATAAGATAAAGAGCGACCAACCAGGGTGTTCCTGTCTCATTTGACCTAGAGATCGATAAAGTTGGCGGATTTCTCTTTCTTCCCCCATGCGTTCACCGTATGGTGGGTTGCCAATCAGGACGCCGCGCTCTTCTGTGATCTCGACGTTCTTAAACGCTGTGCCAGAGATCTGCAGCAAGGCATCTACACCGGCTCGTTTGGCATTGTGCTTGGCCAGTTCGATCGCCTTCGTATCAATATCTGAAGCGTAAATTTGGCGGACATCCGTGAATGTCATCTTGTCATTGGCTTCTTCACGCGCTTCGCGAAACAGACGTTTGGGAATCCAGTCAAATTCTTCTGAGATAAATTCACGGTTTAGACCTGGTGCCATTTTTGCAGCGTACATGGCAGCTTCAATGGCGATGGTACCGGAGCCGCAAAAGGGGTCTAAAAATACTCTTTCTCCACGCCAGCGACTGAGAATTACAAGCGCGGCAGCCAAGGTCTCTTTGATTGGGGCAGCGCCCGCTTCAATGCGATAACCTCTTTTGTGCAGTCCGGCCCCTGATGTGTCAAGTGTGATCATCACCTTATCGTTCATGAGCGCCACTTCAATCGGATACGTCGCACCGTCTTCTTTAAACCAACTGGTCATGTACGTTTCCGTTAGTTTACTAACGATCGCTTTCTTGACGATCGCTTGGCAGGCAGGGACACTGGAAAGTTGGGATTTGTGCGATCTGCCTGACACCGGGAATCGCGCATCTTCGGACAGCCATTCATCCCAGGGTAGTGCTTTTGTTCCCTCAAATAATTCATCAAAAGTGAGCGCAGTAAATTCACCAAGCACGAGTAGTATGCGGTCAGCCGTGCGAAACCATAGGTTACTCTTGACTATTCCTTCGAGGTCTGTTTCGATTCGCACCCTGCCATTTTCCACTTGAAAATTAGTGAAACCAAGGCTTTGTGCTTCGTGGGCAACCACTGATTCGAGGCCCAGTGGGGCAGTGGCGACGAGCGTATAGTTCATAATTGTTTCTCCTTTTTTAGTCCTTCATGCTATGATTAGTCCAAAGATTAGTCTAGGGCAAATAATACGTTTGTCAACTTTAGCATGTTAGTATTCGTGGTCGGAGGTATGTGTAATTATGATTAATCAACAATTAATCGGTCAGTGGTCGACACCAGTAGAAAATTTGATTGAAAAAGGCGCGGTGCGAAAATTTGCGCAAGCAATTGGCGATGCCAATCCGCTGTATGTAGATGAGGCCTATGCACAAGGTACACGCTATGGACGGTTGCTTGCACCGCCTACATTTTCGCGCACGTTTGATTATGGTGTGGTGGAGGGGCTGGTGATTCCGGTTGACGGTCTGATCCATGGGGAACAGCAGTTTCATTTTGAACGTCCACTTTATGTGGGGGAAAGCCTTTGGTGTTCCTATCGGATTGCAGACACGTACACAAGGTCTGGGAGCCTTGGGAAGATGATTTTTCTCATTTATGAACAAAAAGGTCTCACTGCAACAGGGGATACGGTATTTACTTCGAAGTCAACGGTGATTTTGACGCAAGGGAGTGATACATAATTATGCGTTATCCAGTAGGAACAAAATTAGCAAAACTTGAAAAAGGACCAATTACGCGCTTGGATTTAGTGAAATATGCGGGGGCATCGGGAGATTTTAATCCTATTCATACGATTGAAGAATTTGCTCAGTCAGCAGGGCTGAGCGGTGTGATCGCGCATGGGATGTTATCGATGGCATACGTGGGACAGATGATCACTGATTTTGCTGGACTGGATGCAGATCTCGTTGATTTTGGTGTGCGCTTTCGTGCCATGGTCAGACCTGGTGATCAAGTGATTTGTGAGGGAACAGTCGCTAAAGTGGAAGAACAAGCGGACGGGGAATATGTGTATCTGCAAGTCATCGCACAGACGCAGGAAGGCCAACTGGTCATCAAAGGCAATGCTACGTTGAAGTATGTTAACTGAACACAAGGAGTGATAAGTTTGGGGATGAAACGCGCTTGGCTAGTAGTGGATATGACCAATGATTTTATCGCCGATGATGGTGCACTCACTTGCGGCAAGCCTGGACAAGTGGCTGTCACGTCGCTCATTGAACAATTACAGGCAGCGTATCAAGATGGTGATTTGATTGTGTTTGCCAATGATGCGCACACACCAGATGATGCGGAGTTTGCGCTCTGGCCGGTGCATGCTGTGGCAGGCACTCATGGTGCTGCGTTGTATGGAGAATTGCAGGAATTTTTTACAGCACATCAAGGGGAGAACGTCCGCTATTTACCGAAAACCAAATATGATGCTTTTTATTCAACTGATTTGGAAACTCAGTTGCGCGATGCGG
>DAIELO010000215.1 GCA_027341705.1 Caryophanales bacterium | reverse complement strand
CATATATCGATGGAACTGATCTGATGACGCTTCGAGAAGTCATTGATAGTTTTGGTACTGCATCTCTTGAGACGGATCTATTCACACATGTTCAGAAACCCCAAACCATGTTAGACGACACGCAAAGAAGCAAAAAATATCAGATGCTGTCAGAGCGGGCAGTCGAAATCCGTGACAAGTTTCGAGAACTGATGAAGAAGGCCCAAGAAGACATTCATCATTGTAAAATTGTCGAAAAGGCATGTGCCCTAAGTGAAAAGTATCCAGGCACAGAATTGCCGCCCTTTGTTGAATCTTTGTTCCACGCAAATACCAACGCATTTCTAACCTACGCAGTTGACGAAACCATCGTCCCCTTCACGCAACAACTGATTTTTGCAGCACATAAACAAATAAATGATATCGGGGAGGTAGACACCGTTGAACGGGTGCGAAGGGTTACCCAAGTGCAACGGCAGATGTTTGAGTACCTTCAAAAGACTTGTGAATTAGTGGCCGAACACTTTGACTTAGCGAAAACACGAATTGAACGGAATATGCAGATGTATGGGGAAAGGATTGGTTAACGTGCGAACATGCACCGAGATTTTGATAGAACCCACTACTCCAATACATGAAACATTACAGGTTATCGATCAAGGTGCATGGCAAATGGCTCTTGTGATTGATACCGACAATCGGTTGCTCGGCACAGTGACAGATGGTGATATACGTCGTGCAATCCTCCGTGGAATCGGGCTGGAACAACCAGTTTCTAGCATTATGAATATTCACCCGACAGTCATTACAATAGAAACACCTCAGAAAACTGCCTATACGATGATGATTCGCAAAGGCATGCACCGTGTTCCACTTGTCGACAAAATCGGAAGAGTGGTGGGGCTTGAAATCTTAGAAGATTTTTTCATGCGGCAAAGTCGACCTAACTGGGTCGTTATTATGGCCGGAGGGCTTGGTAGCAGACTAACTCCGTTGACAGATGATTATCCAAAGCCATTATTGAAAGTAGGATCAAAACCAATTTTGGAAACCATTTTAGAATCCCTTGTCGCATGCTCATTTAAAAATTTCTTTTTTTCAGTGAATTACAAAGCCGAAATGATAGAAAATTACTTTGGAGATGGCGACCGTTGGGGAGTACAGATTAAGTACCTTCGCGAGAACAAACGACTGGGTACAGCAGGTGCCCTATCATTGCTACCATCTATCCCAGACGATCCGGTACTCGTCATCAACGGTGACTTGTTGACTAATGTAGATTTCGACCACTTACTTCAGTTTCATAGCGAAAATCAGAGTGTTGCCACCATGTGCGTTCGAGATCATTCATTCTCGTTGCCATATGGTGTAGTAAAGATTGATGAGCAGCGACTGACCAATATTGTAGAAAAACCCGTTCAACAAATGTTTATCAACGCCGGTATTTACGTACTCACCCCTGAAGTATTGCCACTTATTCCGAAAGATGCGTATACGGATATGACTGGTTTGTTTCACCAATTACTGGCGAAAAATTCGCCGATATCTGCATTTCCAATACACGAGTATTGGTTGGATATCGGGAAAATGGACGATTACCTACGCGCCAACAAAGAGTATGAGGAGATATTCGATGACAAATAAGTAGCACTCATCATCTTGCCGGAACACCCTTGACAATCTGATAATCTGCAACGTTTCGCGTCACGACAGCTCCAGCCCCTACAATAGAGAACTGACCAACCACTAATTTGACCTTACAAGACGCTCCTTGTAAGATGGTCGAGCCAGTTCCTATGTATGTGCCCGCAGATAGATGCACATTACCGGACACATTTGCACCAGGACCAATTGTTACATAATCCTCGATTTGACAATCATGCGCCACAGTGCAATTTTGGTTGTAGATACCAAAATCCCCGCACTGTATATTCGTCGTCATCCGGACACCCGCAAAAACGATGTTTCCTTTTTGATGATTAAAGCCAGATTTTTGACTGATCCCAAAACTAGCCAATGGATGAATAATATTTGTATATGAAAGCATCGGAAACTTTTGATATACCTGCTTGCGTGTCGCTGGATCGCCGATCGCAATGATAAAATCAAATCCCCTATCCAAGAGAGTGTTCAGTGCCGTCTCGGAGACAACTAAAAACCCCTGAATGCAGTCCGCTGAATTTTCCGCTTTTTCTTCTTTATCAATTAAAATGACCGTTTCATAACCAAGTTCCGTACAAATATCTGCCACTTCTAGAGCCAATCCGGATGCCCCAAAAATACCTATGTCCATGGTATCAACTCATCCTTTTCATAGAATTTATCCGCTATTTTCCCAATCATTTCCCAGTAATATAGTGACGACAACCCTGTCCCTGGCCGTTTTACTGCTAGATTATCCGCTGTAAACACTTCACCTTTCTTGATCGGGCCTGCTGCCACGATACTTCTACGAACAACCTTAGCATTCTTTTCTTCCACGAAAGTGGGTAGCTTCATCGGTGTTCCCAGTGCCTTTTCCACCTGTCGAACACTTCGAACTAGTTCCCTAAACTCCCCAGGTTCTAACGATGCTAAGTGGTCGGGTCCTTGCATACTGCGGTCTAAAGTTAAATGTTTTTCAATCACAGTGGCCCCTCTT
>DAIELO010000214.1 GCA_027341705.1 Caryophanales bacterium | reverse complement strand
GATTGATTGGCGGTATTTTGGATATCACCGATCAAAAGACAGCGGCAAGGCAAATCCACCAACTTGCATTTTATGATGCACTCACTGGACTCCCCAATCGCACGCTCCTTATGGATCGTGTGGAACAGGCCATTCATTTTGCGCAGTGGCATGAGCAGGAATTTGCGTTGCTGTTTTTGGATCTAGACCACTTCAAAGATGTCAATGATACGCTGGGACATGATGTGGGGGACGGGCTGTTAATCGAGGTCGCTCACAGTTTGCGAGCGACGCTTCGTGAACAGGATACGATCTGCCGGATGGGCGGGGATGAATTTATCTTGCTGCTGCTTGATACAGGCATGCAGGGGGCGCAAATCATTGCTCGAAAAGTATTGACGCAGGTCACCAGCCCCTATAGCATCGGGGAACATCAGGTGACCATTACGGCATCCATTGGCATTGCGATCTTTCCTATGCATGGGGATGACTTGACCACCCTGTACAAACGAGCAGATATTGCGATGTACCAAGCGAAATCTGCAGGGCGCAACAGGTATCAAATATTTTCAAATTCAGTAAACGGATCGGGAATGTCCACGTAACACGCCTCCACGTCACTTACTCCGACATACAGAACCGCCCGATTGTGATCACCGCGCACGATGCCGCCGCTGAAAATCACATCTACCAAATAAGGTTGTTTTGCGGGACCTGCTGGGAAATCACTGCGCGTGGCAATGATTTTGATTTGTGATTTTTCCCTCGTTTTGGGATTCACTACGAAAGCCATCGCGTGATAGTGCAGGTTACCTCCCTCGTCTTTGTAGGCAATATGACCCACCACGCCTAAAAAGCCATTTTTCAACAAATGAATCTCATTGGCCCCGCCCCATTCATTGTCCGGAAATTGATCGCGAAACAGCGGCGCATGAATGATCTCAGCTTCGGAGAGACCCTCAAACGAGGGAATGGTAGTAAAGCCGATGAGCGCCGTTCTGCCTTCAATGCCGTACGGTCTGGAGAAAATACCGATGCTGCTATCCGCGAGTTCTACTATTCTGATATCTTTCATATTCCACGGGCCTGATGTTGCAAGCTGTAAGTTACGTATTGCTGTGCCACGGTACAATAACGTCTTCCAGCCCGTTATTAGATTGCTTTGTTGGGGATCAAAATACACTTCCACGCCGCCAAAAATCCATTCGTTATTGATTTTTACGATAAATGGATCTTGCAGATTGTGGGTTGCAAACTGGGTATTTGCCACCCAAACGTCATCCACTTTAGTAAAAAACACAGCCTCTGAATGCTCCGTGTCGCGCGCTTCTACTCGTCCGATAATAAAAGTTTCGCCGTTATCAGTAAATGGCGCTGTAATATTATAGACATCGCGATCACCGACACCAGAAAATTGCAATTTCGTTCCTTTTTTGGGCAGCGGGGTGTATTCACTCACTAATTCTTTACAAGTTTTTACTTGCCATTCTCGCTTCATCATGATGCCAGTATCAGTCCTTTTCAAATAGATTTACCGTTGATTGCCAAATATGCGATACAGTATGACACGACATTTTCCGACCCTTGATTGAGGTTTAATCCGTGGGCATGGATGCCGTCGTAGCAGCCACCAGTTTGGGGATCGATCAGCGACACACGAAGGGAATTGCGGCCATTAAACCATACGAAACATTGCCCTGCCAATAGTGAATAGCTGTGATCATTGTATATTTCAAAAGCTTCCTGACAGGCTAACAACATTTCACAGGCCTCGATTGGTTGTTCATCATACAATGCGGCGGTTCCATGTATGGGTAGCCAACCGCGATTGCCAATGGGCTTAAAAAAGCCTTCGCTAGAAAAGGTATGGGACACTAAAAAATCCAGACTGTCCTTTGCAATTTGTTGTAAACCAGGGATATTGCAAATGCGTGAGGCTCTCAATAATGCCCAAGGCAACATGGCGTTGCCGTAGGTCATGCTGTGTTCAAACCATTTCCAACTATCTTCTTGGTAGTGATCGTACTGTGTTTGTAAGCGACGAGCCAATGTGTCGATACCAGTAATGATCGTCTCTCTAGGCAAAAACTGGTTATCTGAAATTTCCTCTACCACGTGTGGATACGGGAATTGATAAGTGAGAATTCCAGGGGTTTCTAGTAAATAACTGAGTCCGATCATCGCATATGCCATTGCTCGTGGTGAACTTAGGGTGAGTAAGTGCGGTAATGCTGCATTCATCATATAACGGCAGGTATTTTGCAAATTTGCTGGGATGGAAGGTTCCGATAGAGTAAAGCCGAGCGCCCATAAACATCGGCCAAAGCAATCTTCAGATCCCTGTTCCTCGATAAATACTCGTTGATAATTCATGAAATTCCGAAAACTTCCGTCTTCATTTTGGGCGTGCAGAACAAATGCTAAATACGTGCCAATCAGGCGTAATGAGTGACGGTCATGCTGATCTTTATACAGCATCACAGCGGCAATTAAGGCTCTGGCGTTATCATCAGTCGTATAACCGTGCGTACGATCAGGAGTGCCGAATTTAGTGTGTTGAAAAATTCCTGTATCGTCTGTCAACTGATATAGGTAATCTGTTTGCAAAGGTCTGATGACGATCTCTGCCATTAGCTTACACGTCCATTGTA
>DAIELO010000213.1 GCA_027341705.1 Caryophanales bacterium | reverse complement strand
ACTATACCATTATACAAATAATTACAATGGTTACAATTATATAAAATAACCTAATGCATTATAGCGCCCCGATGTGGCGCCCCAGCGCCTAAGGGGAGCGCCCCACCATGTGCCACAGGCGCGCAGCGCCCATCTGTGGGCGCCAGCGCCGTGGGATACTTATAATAATCATCAGCGCCGTGGGATATTTATAATAATCATTAGCGCCAAAGGTTACATTTAAAAATATAATTAATATGCAAGGTGGCATGCTGTCCTGGAGGGGCTCTGTAGCTCACTAAGACAACAGTATTAACGTGGAAAAGACCATCTATGATTAGGTGGTCTCTTTTCTGATCGGGGTATCGATCACTGCGCCGCCAAGGCATACTTCTTGCTCATAGAAAACAGCGGATTGTCCAGGGGTAATCGCTCGTTGAGGCGTGTCAAATAGGATGAGGCAACGATTATCTTCTAGAATTTTTACCATCACTTGCGAATCCTGTTGACGGTAGCGAAACTTTGCAGTACAAGTAAATGTTTCACCTGCTTCGAGTGGACGATTGTCGATCATTTGTAACTCAGAGGCGTACAAACCATCCGCATAGAGATGAGGGTGATGATAGCCTTGACCGACATACAGCACGTTCTCTTTTAGGTCTTTGTCTAATACAAACCATGGCTCTCCAGTGCCTGATCCACCTATGCCAAGCCCATGGCGTTGACCAATGGTGTAGAACATCAGTCCATCATGCTGCCCCATTATGTCACCGTTAAAGGTCTTCATGATTCCAGGTTGCGAAGGGAAGTAATGAAGTAAAAATTTCTTAAAGTCTTGTTCTCCAATAAAGCAAATACCGGTGCTATCACGTTTTTTTGCTGTGGCCAAACCGTTGTCTTTGGCAATTTGACGCACTGTTTTTTTGTCCAAGTCACCTAAAGGAAAGAGTGTCTTAGCCAGTGGATACTGGCTCAAAGTATGCAAGAAATAAGATTGATCTTTGCTATTATCAATACCTCGAAGTAACTGGAATGTACCTTTTTCTTCCCTTACTCGCGCATAGTGTCCCGTGGCAAGATAATCTGCATTCAGTTCAAGTGCTAGATCTAAAAGTTCTTTAAATTTGATTTCTCGGTTACACATGACATCAGGGTTGGGTGTGCGGCCTTTTGCATATTCGTCGAGAAAATACTGAAAGACACGTTCCTTATATTGTTTTTCAAAATTTACGCTGTAGTAGGGGATGCCAATTTGTATGCACACCTGCCGTACATCTTCGTAGTCTTCTGTCGCTGTGCAATTTCCAAATTCATCAGTGTCATCCCAATTTTTCATAAAAACACCGATGACATCATAACCTTGTTGTTTTAATAAAAGCGCGGTGACAGATGAGTCAACGCCTCCTGACATGCCAACTACCACCCGAGGGTGTGCCATATTAACGTTCATCACGTAGGGTCACCTTTCTAAATGCAAATTCCTCACACTACTATTGTAAAGCTGCTCGTACAAGGGGGCAAGTGATGGATATAATGTGTATAGGGGGAGAAGCCATGGATGAAACGGTAATAGATGATCAATTAGGTTCGGTACAATGGCCCACTATTCAAGCGTTATCTGAGAAATTGGCCATGGGAAGCATAAGTTCAGTGGAATTGATTACTCATTACTTGAAGCAGATTGCCGCAAATGATAAACAAGGTCAGCAGATCAATGCTATCCTTGAGGTGAACCCTGATGTGTTCTTTATTGCAGAAGCACTTGATGCGAAGCGCGCGACGCAAGGAGCGTTAAGTTCGTTTCATGGTATTCCTGTGCTACTTAAAGACAATATTGACACGGGGGATAATATGCATACAAGCGCAGGCTCACTTGCGCTCAAAGACAACTACGCTCGCAGAGATGCCTTTTTAGTGTCAAAATTGCGTGCTGCCGGAGCCATCGTATTGGGCAAGGCTAACCTTACTGAATGGGCAAATTTTATGGCGGAAGACATGCCAAATGGATTTTCATCTCGGGGCGGTCAGGTGCTAAATTATTATGGCGCTGGTGTGTTTGATGTGGGTGGCTCTAGTTCTGGGTCAGCGGCAGGCGTTGCGGCTGGTTTTGCACCTGCTGCGGTGGGAACAGAGACTTCTGGGTCTATTTTAAGTCCAGCAAGTGCCAATCATATGGTAGGCATTAAACCGACGGTAGGGCTGATCAGTCGTAGTGGCATCATTCCCATTGCGCACAGTCAGGATACAGCGGGTCCCATTGCGCAAACTGTATGGGATGCGGCATTGCTCCTATGCATCATGGCAGGGCCAGATGCACATGATCCGGCTACACTGCATAATCGGGTGCCTGGTCACTTGGATTACACGCGCTACTTAACTGCGCGTAGTTTGTCGGGCATTCGGTTGGGGGTTCCAGGGGGAGCCTATCTTGAAGCGGTACGCTCGGATAAACTGACTGTTTTTCACCAAGCGCTAAATGTGCTTCGTAGATTGGGAGCAGAAGTGGTAGAGCCAATTGTTCTCTACGCTTTTGATGATATGGACATGACAGTGCTAAAACACGAGTTTAAGGTTGGTGTGAATGCATACCTGCACCGTCATCATGCACCAAATCAAGTCAAAAATTTAACAGATGTGATTGCGTTTAACAACCAACAC
>DAIELO010000212.1 GCA_027341705.1 Caryophanales bacterium | reverse complement strand
GCTAAGGCAACAGCAATTTCAGATGTGCCTTTACCTGCAAACTCAGAAGCCTTTTCCGCCATTTCTGACGCTTGTTTTGTAGAGGTTACGACGTTTTGCACACTATTATTTAGCTGGTGGATTTCTAGTAATGTCTCATTCACATTGGTGCTTTGTTCATGTGAACTTTTTAATATGTCATCCATCGAAGTTGCAATTTGTTCGGTAAAGTGACTGGTTTCTTCTGTGCTAGAACTCAAATCGGCGGAGGCAAAGGATACTTTATTGGAAAAATTGGATACTTTATTCAGCAAAAGACTAATTTTTTGAATGGCATCATTTAATGCTGTCGCAATCGGGGCTAATTCCCCGCTTGTCGCTTCTTCAAAATGAACCGTAAAATTACCATGTCCAAATTCGATGACGTTCTGTATTAAAATAGGAATTGGCGCTAGGAATTTGCGGAAATTCATCGAGCTGATTACAACCCCCATGGTAATACTGCCCACCATGAACTCTAAATTTGTTGCCCATAATTCGGATCCTGTCAGGTGATTAATGGAAAGCACTAACCAGCCAATGAGAATCGAACCGATGGCAGCAAGGATGGCGGTTCTCATCAAATAAGAAAATAAGGAAGTGGTTTTTGTCACGATCCAAGCCCCCAAAATTAAAATGAATGAACAATCATTTACTAATACATTAGTCATAGAATCGTCATATGTCAATGAGTTTTTTGGGTAGTGGCTCAAAAAACAAAAACACCCTTGCCTCCAATGAGTGGGGCAAGGGTGTTTGTTGTTGCTATAATTGACGGATAATATTTCGCACTGCATATACGCCACTACTTGCTGCTTGGGAAATTCCACGCGAAATTCCTGGTCCATCACCTGCGCAGTAGAGACCGTTGATTTTTGTTTGTAGTGTCTTATCCACATCTGCTCTCGCCGCATAAAACTTTGCTTCAACGCCGTAAAAAAGAGTATGGTCACTGGAAATTCCGGGTGTCACGTGGTTAAGCGCTTCGATCATTTCCTGGAGTGCTACCATCGTTTTATAAGGCAGCACTAGGCCCAAATCGCCAGGTACTGCTTCTTTGAGCGTCGGCTCCACAAAACCTTCACGAATGCGTTCCGGGGTGCTGCGGCGACCTTTGCGCAAATCCCCGTAACGTTGGAGGATAATCGAACCGTTGGACAGTTCGTTAGCGTGTCTTGCGATTTGTTTTGCAAATTCATTAGGTTGATCAAATGGTTCTGTAAATCGATGGCTGACTAATAGGGCGAAATTCGTGTTCTCCGAACCTAGTGCAGGATCTTTGTACGCATGACCATTGGCAGCCATTACGCCCGTGTGATTCTCCACGACGACGTGGCCGGATGGATTACTGCAAAACGTGCGTACGCGCAATCCGGTGGAAGGTGACTCGAAAATCAATTTTCCCTCATAAAGATTGTCATTAATTTCTTTCATGACAATATTAGAAGTCTCGACGCGTACGCCAATGTCCACCTGATTGCGTGTCATTTTTAGCTGGTGGCGGCGAAATACTTCCGATAGCCAAGTGGAACCATCCCGACCAGGGGTGAGCAATACAAAACGAGAACGAATTTCATCTCCATTTGCCAATCGAACACCCTGAATGACACCATTATCCACTAAAATTTCCTCGACAAATGTGCGAAATCTAAGATCAATACGCTCATCCAAATAAGCAAAAATACTGTTCATCAATTTGATGTTGTTGTCTGTGCCAATATGCCGGACGCGTGCTCGCAACAATTTGAGGCCGGCCCCGATCGCTCGCCTTTCAATATCTTTGACCGCATCGGTGGTCGGGTCGGTAATCACTTGCGGTGCACCGTGCGCCAAGTTGATCTCATCGACGTAGTGAATAAGCGACAGGACTTCTGATGCAGGCAAATATTCCGTGAGATAACCGCCATATTCAGAAGTAATGTTAAACTTTCCGTCACTAAAACTACCGGCGCCACCAGCCCCATTGATGATCCCACACGCAGGCCAACAACTGGCATAAGTCTTGATTTTGTTAGCAGGCGGACACTTGTCAATTTTGCCTTCAAGTATAGGACAGTGGCGGTATTTTGCTTCTACGCCTTTATCAATTAATAATACTTTGGCAGCAGGTGCTTTACGTGTTAATTCATAAGCTGCGTAAAATCCGGCAGGTCCTGCGCCAACGATAATTACATCATAGGTTTGTTCCAAAATGAAAACCTCACTTTTTATCTACCAAGCAAAATGTTCGCTGCAGATGATAGTGGCTATAGAATAAAATAGCTGATTTAGTGTATAAAAAAAAGTAAGTAAATGCAAATCGACGTGGGAATGATTTCATATAAGCCCACTAATTACACCATATATTTACATATCGTGACAAAGGTTTCCCCACATGCATCGAGAATTCGTAGTTATCATGATAAAAGGGTGTGGGAAAATTGAAGTGGCAACTCATTATGGGTACCACCGCGGTCACTATCGCACTAACCTCAGCCAGCATGGTGCCTGTGATGGCGGCATCTGTTGCAGTAAGTTACACGATCCAATCTGGTGATACTTTCTTTAAAATTGCTACCAAAAATAGTATTAGTTTATCTGCATTAGAAGCGGCTAACTCGCAAATTAGTAATTTTACCAATATTTA
>DAIELO010000211.1 GCA_027341705.1 Caryophanales bacterium | reverse complement strand
CTCAATCAATTGATTCTTTTTGAACTAGCGCGGGGAATTGACAAGCCATTGGAAAAATTTCATTGATCATACTGCTTGCAAATTGGGCACGTGAAGGACCCCCTTGATGTAACGGGCTAAACAGGGAATGAGGACAACGTAAAAATAGGCGTTTGTTCAGCTTCACCAGCAGGGGGCACGTTTCTAGGGTTCGATCCAGAGTATTGATGAAGCGGAGCGCGGGGGGCGCTTCGTTTTTTTGTGTGGGAAACGTGCGTATGTGCGGCAGTTTGGGTATGATGGATGATATTGATACTCGCAGGGGGCGTTTCGGTTGCCAAATCATTTGTCTGTCCAAGCATCATTCGAACGGTGGGAGCGGATTGGTGGCGTTATTTATGACATGTCTCCATCTCCCTCTTCGGAGCATCAAGCCATTTTGGTGAATTTGGTACGAGAGATTAGCACGTACCTGAAAGGCAAGACGTGTAAGTTGTTCACCTCCCCGTATGATGTATATTTGAATGGGGATGAATCTGGCGATTATGTCATTCCCGACATCACCATTGTTTGTGATCCTAACAAAATTCAGCACAAGGGTTGTGTGGGTGTGCCAGATATGGTAATCGAAATTTTGTCGCCATCCACTGCTTACAAAGATAAAACAACCAAGCTAAAGGCGTATCGAAACGCAGGGGTTCGTGAGTATTGGATTGTTGATCCGTACAATCAATTTATAGAAGTCTACTTGTTCACTGATGGAAGCAATTCCTTTCCAATGGTTTACAACAAAGATGAGACGATTCCAGTCAGCATTTTTGGCGAGTTGGACATTGTTATGAAAGATATTTTTGAGTAAAAAAATTAGTGAAGAAGAAAAGCGAAGTGGGGTCGTTTAGGACGTGTACCTATCGTTTCATGAGATAAGAGAGTTGGGCACGAAACGTTGAATATGAGGGAATAATACAGACTAAACGTTACAGAATAAAAGACAAAAAACCTTGATGTAACGGGCTAAATGGGGATTGGAGACAATGCGAAAATAGGCGTTTTTCCAGCCTCCCAAGCTGATAGCGTGGTTCCGATTCCCATCACCTGCTCCAATAAGAAAAGAAACCGCCTTAGATGAAACAGAACTTCGGCGGTTTTTGGAATTAGATTCAAGTAGTGAAAATACATTGGGAAATCACGAAGATCCTCTCCACTTTCGGGCAACCAATCCCGATATAGGTAATAAGCAATTTCACCAAGGCCATCGTGGGAACCAAAATGACGAATGACTGCGCAGCGACCCTCGGAAATGATTTTGTTCACCACCCCGTACGAATTATCTGGCACGCTTGCTGATACTGAGCCGCAGATATCGAAGCGAAAATTTTTCTGGTTCCGTCGTATCTGGATTGTCATAAACAATGCCGAATGTTTTGCTTAAATGAGCGGGAGAAAGTCCGCTCGCCATGCGCCATTCGATAAACTTTCTGGCCGAATTATTGACAAACTCGGCAGGTCCATGATGCTCAAGCGCTGCGACATTGGATTGTTCGAATTCGACGATTTTTACTTCCATGTTCTGCACCTCTTTTCTGATTGGGAATTGATACAGTTCAATCCAAGGGTTCCATGCTGGCGATTTCCTGAATTCGGAGGGCGTTTGTCCGAAGGTGTTTTTGAAGGCACGGGAAAACGATTCTGGGTTTTCAAAACAGGCATCTAGTGCAATGTTGATGATCGGGTCGAGCCTGTTAAAGAAGAGCCGATAGGAAGCTCGTTTAAGTCGCATCAACTGAATATATTTGAAAACTCCGATGCCGATGTACTCAGAAAACTGTCGATGGAAGTGGAACTTTGAAAAATTAGCAACGTGACTCAATCGCTCTACTGACAGATCATCGTCAAGATGTTTGTCAATGTAATCTAATACATTAGTAAACTTCTCTGCATATGCCCTTGCCTTTTCCTCGTTCATCAAACACCTCACCGATTGAATCAATTATGCCTTGTTGCACAGGTTATGTCCTGACTGAAATTGCTTTACAGTGTGGTTTTAACACGATATGATAAAATTAAAATATCAAATTTTGACTTCAAGGTGCTTGGGAGGAGTGTTCTCCCAAGAGAATAGGGAATCCGGTGTAAGTCCGGAGCGGTCCCGCCACTGTAACTGCGTAGAGCGTTCAAAGTAGCCACTCGGCATGAGTCGGGGAAGGCAGCAACGCTTGATGATGCAGGAGCCAGGAGACCTGCCTTGTAGGTAGCTTCACCGAACTTCGTGGAAGGGGGGGTGGGGACACATGGTGCGATGACGACCACATCAGTTATATTGAATTCAGCGGGTCGACAGTTGCAGCCATCCTAATCAGGTATAAGTGTTCCTCCTCTGCTCTCGATGGCAGGGGATATTTTATTTTCTAAGGAAAAGGATGGGTTACTCTCTATGCGCAATCACAAAATTAAGGTCTTCTCCCTTTTAGGTTTCGTCGGTGCCGCCAATATCGTCGCTTGGGTGGTTCTTGTCACCATTTCCGGGCGCTATCCCTTTCTCTTTGGACTAGGTGTAATCGCTTTTGTTTTTGGGCTACGACACGCTGTGGATGCTGACCACATTGCTGCTATTGATAATACTACCCGTAAACTCATGAACGACGGGAAAAAGCCGTTGGGGGTCGGTTTTTTCTTCTCGCTTGGAC
>DAIELO010000210.1 GCA_027341705.1 Caryophanales bacterium | reverse complement strand
GCTTAATGTATTCGGGAAAATATTAAAAAAAACTCGCTCGTGCAGCCCCTTGATTTTGTGTAGCGATGTTTGCAGTAAATAAAGATCGATGGTATTGACACAATTGCATGTCCCTAACTTTGTATAAAATGTTTCCGCATCATAATGCGTAGGGCGATTAAATACTTCGTACCCAAAAATACTATTATCACTCAAATATCGAATCGGTTGAACGAATGTTTCGAATTTATGCTCTTTGATAATTTCTGTTAAATTATCACATTCATATTTACAGTTTTCCCAGTCTACCAACTACTTTAGTCCCTCCATTCTAATGAGTGCTACGTGATGCACATAAATTTCCTTGGTATATTCTTAAGATGGTTCTATTTATTCCTATGATACTGATATTTTACATCATGCACCAATTAAAAATCAATATTAATTACTTTATAGATCCTCTTGTAATTTATTATTCTATAATTTTCCTTTAAAGGTTTTAATAAGAAATATCAGTTTATTCATGAAATTTTCTCTGTATAAAAAAAAACTGATTACCCTTGTCCATCTTTGATATAGTGGACGAGGGTAATCAGTGTAATCACGAATTCATTACATAGTTAAATTTGAAAGGAACTTTTTAGCGATACCACCAAATTAAATACTAGTTGATCAGGTGTAGATAACTTGGGATCGACGCTAAAATAACCATGCCTAAAAAACTGAAATTTCTCGTATGCAGGGGCATCTTTTAACCCCATTTCCACAAACCCATCCACGACATCGATAGAATGTGGGTTAATGCGCGTAAGAAAATCATCGTCTGCACCTTCTGCATCGTCAAAGATTAACGGTTCATATAGACGAAACTGTGCCGGATAAGCATGGGATGCGTCTAGCCAATGGATCGTGCCTTTCACTTTGCGCCCTGTGAATCCCGACCCGCTTTTCGTCTCTGGATCATACGTACAACGTAGCTCGATCACGCGCCCTGTCTCATCTTTGATCACTTCTTCACAGCGAATAAAATACGCGTGCTTGAGCCGCACTTCATTGCCTGGCACCAAACGAAAGTATTTTGGCGGCGGTGTCTCCATAAAGTCATCCTGTTCAATATAAATCTCCCGTGAAAAAGGAATTTTGCGCATACCCATCTCAGGATTTTCCGCATTGTTCTCGGCATCTAGCCATTCTACTTGCCCCTCTGGGTAATTGGTAATCACCACTTTGAGCGGTCGCAATACTGCCATTGAACGCAACGTTTTTAGCTTCAAATCCTCGCGCACAAAGTACTCCAGCATGCTGGCATTCACCACACTATTGCTCTTTGCCACACCAATTTCACGAGCAAATGTCCGAATTGCCTGCGCAGTGTATCCCCTGCGACGAAGCCCTGAAATCGTCGGCATCCGTCGATCATCCCAACCATCCACCACCTGTTCTTCGACGAGTTGTTTGAGTTTGCGTTTGCTCATCACCGTGTTGGTCATGTTCAGTCTTGCAAATTCATACTGTCGAGGGCGAGCAGGCATGTCACACTGTTCCACCACCCAGTCATACAATGGACGGTGATCCTCAAACTCAAGCGTACAGATGGAATGTGTGACGCCTTCGATCGCGTCTTCCAGTGGATGCGCAAAATCATACATGGGATAGATATACCATGCGTCACCCGTTCGATGATGCGTGGCACGAGCAATGCGATAGAGCACCGGGTCGCGAAGCGTTACGTTTGGCGATGCCATGTCAATTTTGGCACGTAATACTTTCGATCCATCCGCGAACTCCCCTGCTTTCATTCGCTGCAATAAATCCAAATTCTCTTCCATTGGACGATTCCTGTACGGACTATCCTGTCCTGGCGTCGTCAACGTACCACGCATCACCCTCATCTCTTCTGGCGTCAACTCACACACATAGGCCAAGCCCTTTTGTACGAGCAACATAGCCCGTTCAAACATCACTTCAAAATAATCCGAAGCAAAGCACAACTTGTCCCAAGCAAATCCCAGCCACCTGACATCCTCTTGGATCGCATTCACATATTCACTGTCTTCCTTTATGGGATTGGTGTCATCGAACCGAAGATTTGTTTTTCCCCCAACGTCCTGTGCCAATTCGAAATTAAGGCAAATTGACTTAGCATGTCCAATATGTAAATACCCATTAGGTTCTGGTGGGAACCTTGTAATCACTTCTGTGACTTTTCCAGATGCTAAATCATCCATCACAATGTTGCGTATAAAATTTGAATGCGTCACCTTATTCTCCAATTCAACCATCCTTTGCATTGCGCGAAAGCCCATTTTCTTTTCACTATTAAATCACTTACAGGCGTGTCAAGCAAATGCTGCCCATACAAATAAAAATGCAACCGCAAAGAGTAGAACACATCTCTCTTCGCAGTTGCATAAACGATTGCATTAACAATCGAGTGATTGATTATTTCGCAACAATCCAAGTACCCTTCATCCAACCATTGGTCATCATTGGACCCATCCAACCGCTAGAACCGGTACCACAAGCAGCTTCACACTGCCAGTTATAGGTTCCTGCTTTCGGGAAAGTGAATTCCGCGGTAACTGTCACGAATTTTTCCTTAGCTGTACGAACAGGCACTACGATATTAATCGTTTTGGCACCGGCACTGATAGTCATGGTGTGAGCAACATCGACAGCCTTAACGCTAGTGACT
>DAIELO010000020.1 GCA_027341705.1 Caryophanales bacterium | reverse complement strand
ACGTGGGTTCTGATTGCGGGAAATCACTGCGGTACTGGGCACCACGACTTTCTTGTCGAGCAAGCGCTGACTGCATGATCAGTTTTGCCACCACCAGTGCAAATGACCGGGGATTGGTTTGATGGAGTTTGTCCAGTTCATTCATGCCAGTGACAAGGCCGTTGTGGTGCCTCACGATGCCTGCGTATTCCCACATGATGTGTTGGATGGTTTGCAGGAGGTCAGGCTGATCAGGCGCTAATTTTTGCGTGCGGGTTAGCATGTTGGCGGTAATCGGGGCGACCTCGATGCGTTCCGAATTGTCGCGCAGGTGGCTTGTTAGCTTAAAAGCCATGGCGATGCATTCGAGCAATGAATTACTGGCTAAGCGATTGGCCCCATGGAGTCCCGTGCTAGCCGTTTCGCCAATTGCGTAGAGACCCGGAATGTTCGTTTTTCCCGCAGGCGAGGTCATAATTCCACCCATCAAAAAATGAGCGGCAGGCGCTACAGGAATTGGTTGCGCGGCGGGATCAATGCGGTGCGATAAGCAGCGTTGATGAATGGTCGGGAAGTGACTTTGGAAGTTGTGAATATTGCGGCAGTCAAGGAAAATGTTCTCGCCGTTTTGCGCGTGCGCATAGATGGTGCGAGCCACTACATCGCGCGGAGCAAGATCGCGTAACGGGTGTTTTGCCATGATTGCCTCATCGAGCGAATTGATCAGTCGTCCGCCTGCGCCGCGTACTGCTTCGGAGATCAGGAAGCGAAATGTATGATCCATATCAAGTGCGGTGGGGTGAAACTGGACGAATTCCAAGTTTCTGATTTTCGCTCCTGCATTGTAGGCTAACGCAATTCCGTCGCCAATGGCCCCTAATGGATTGGTGGTGCGCGCATACAGTTGTCCAACGCCCCCAGTGGCCAGTATGACCCCTTTGCGCCCGTAATAGATGGTCTCCGTATACGGTGGAAGATCACTAAGCGTGACGACTCCCACCACTCTTCCGTTCGTCGTTTGCAACAGAGAAATGGCTCGTTCATGCGTGGCCTTTTGCACCTCGGTGGCAGTTGTCAATTGCGTAGTGAGGGCGTTCATGATCTGTTTGCCTGTAGTGTCACCACCTGCGTGCAGGATTCTGTGACGACTGTGTGCACCTTCCATGCCAAGATCTAGCTGCCCACGTTGATCTCGATCAAAATGCACCCCCATATTCATTAACCAGCGAATAAGCGTGGGGGCAGTTTGCGTCGTGGTTTTTACCACTTCAGGGCTGCACATGCCGTTGCCAGCCACTTCTGTATCCTCTGCGTGCAGCATTGGAGAATCTGTGTCCCCGATGGCGGCGGCAATGCCACCCTGCGCTGCGTGCGAATTGCTCTGGGTGGGCGGTTCTTTGGAAATCAACACTACTTCCCCTAATTCGCGTAGCAAAAAAGCGGCCGTACTCCCTGCTAACCCGCTTCCTATCACAATAAAATCGGCATGTATAACATTCATGGCGATATGCAGCCTCCTAGCATTCAGTTGGTAAAGGAAATGTCCAAACCGACATCCCTACTCACTGCGGAATGTGTCAGCGCGCCCATGGAAATAAAGTCGACGCCGCTACTAGCCACCTCTGGCAGTCGTTCGAGTGTCATATTTCCGGAGGCCTCAAGTGGAATTTGTCCATTGATGATCAATACGGCCTGACGCATCGTAGAAATATCCATGTTGTCCAGCAAAATCATGTCGGCCTGTGCGGCGGCGGCCTGACGCAACTGCTCAAGCGTCTCTACTTCCACCTCGATTTTGCGGGCGGGGCCAGCCAGTGACTGTGCCTTGCGAACGGCGGCGACAATGCCATCACTAAGGGCAATGTGATTATCCTTGATCAGCACCATGTCAAATAGTCCGAATCGATGATTGAATCCCCCACCCATGCGAACAGCGTATTTTTCTAGTGTTCTCCATCCAGGGGTGGTTTTTCGTGTGTCGAGTAATTTGGCATTAGTGCCTGCAAGTAGCGCCACCGCATCTCGCGTGAGTGTGGCAATCCCTGATAAACGGCCCAAAAAATTAAGTGCGGTGCGTTCTCCTGTTAAAATTGACCTTGCAGACCCACTTAATTTACATACGGCCGTCTTGGCATGTATATCCGCACCTTCCGTTACGAGACGGGTCACGATGACGCTAGGATCAAGGATGGCAAAGACGGCCTCGATCAATGATAATCCGACAATTCTGGAGGGCTGTTTGACCAGCACCAATGCCTCCGCCGTTAACTCCTGATCAATGAGATACTCAGTTGTGCAATCCCCATAGCCGATGTCTTCGTCCAGAGCTAGGTGGATTAGCGCTTTGGTTGCAGCAGTGATCATGAACCAATACCCCCCATATGCAAGCTAAAAAAAATTAAACGCAAGTAAAAGTCTTGACACATAAAACCAACCCCGATACATTGAATAGTATATAGGTGTATATACACTAGTATATATCTTTTTGTGCGCCTGTCGAGTTTGCTACATGAGGGGATCAAGAGATGACTAACGCCATTATGGATAGGGAAATAGTGCAGGAAATTCAGCATTGGAAAGAACAACGCAATGCGGTGATCCTCGCCCACAATTATCAATTGCCAGAGATACAGGATATTGCGGATGTAGTCGGCGATTCTTTGACGCTCGCCCGAGAAGCGAGTAAGGCACAGGCAGACACTATTGTTCTATGTGGCGTACATTTCATGGCAGAAACGGCCGTGATCTTAAATCCCACCAAAAAAGTGTTGCTCCCTGATCAAGAAGCAGGGTGTTCACTTGCGGACTCCATCACAATTTCACAACTGCGGGAATGGAAGCAAGCATACCCTCAGGCTGTGGTGGTGTCTTACGTGAATACTCCTGCTGAAATCAAGGCTGAAAGTGACTATTGTTGCACTTCATCTAATGCAGTTGCGGTTGTTCAGGCGATTCCTGACGATCAGGAAATTCTGTTCTTGCCCGACTTTTTTTTAGGGTCGTATGTGAAAAAAATGACAAACAGAGATAACCTTCACATTTGGATGGGGGAGTGTCATGTACATGCGGGGATTACTCCTTATCAGTTTGGCAATGTGATGGAACAGCACCCAGAGGCCGAATTGTTAGTTCACCCAGAGTGCGGTTGTTCCACTTCTAACCTCTACATGTTCGCAGACGGGACACTGCCTGTGCAGCGGACGCGCATCCTGTCTACGGGTGGTATGCTCAAGCATGCGCAAAGTTCATCGGCAGAGGAATTTATCGTTGCGACAGAGGTGGGCATTCTGTATCAGTTGGAGCAGCAAAATCAGGGAAAGCGTTTTTTGCCAGTCAATCCTGAGGCCATTTGTCCATTTATGAAGAAAATTACACTCAGCAAGGTGTTACGTGCGTTGCGTGATCAGCAGTTCGTGATTACGGTTGAGGATGAAATTGCCAAGCGGGCAAAGGTAGCAATTGACCGAATGATCGCGATTGGCAACTGAGGCGCGTTCAGGAAGCTTACCGTACGATTGTACGATAGCAGATGAAATTTAAAATAATACTTGACGAGAATTCATGATCTGTGATAATTTACTCACATAACCGAATAGCATTTACATCTCTTATCGAGAGTGGCGGAGGGACTGGCCCGATGAAGCCCGGCAACCGACAGCGCAATTGGCTGTAGTGGTGCCAATTCCAGCAGGTGAAAACCTGAAAGATGAGAGGGAATGTCTGGCATTTTAGGCCGCTTCCCTCGAAGTGGTTTTTTTGTTTTTATCAAACTATTATCTCAGAGGGGGAACGACCAGAATGACTCACCAATTGAATTTTGAAACACGCGCAATTCACGCAGGACAATCACCTGATCCGACTACAGGATCTAGGGCTGTGCCGATTTACCAAACCTCATCTTATGTTTTCCGAGATACGGAACATGCAGCTAATTTATTTGCGCTCAAGGAATCTGGCAACATATATACGCGTATCATGAATCCGACTACCGATGTTTTTGAAGCGCGCATTGCAGACTTAGAAGGCGGCGTCGGCGCACTGGCCGTATCATCAGGTCAAGCGGCAATCACCTTTTCACTGCTCAACATTGCGGCTGCTGGGGATGAAGTAATCTCCTCCACTAATTTATATGGCGGTACTTATAACCTGTTCGCCGTTACGCTTAAACGACTAGGAATTGACGTTAAATTTGTGCAACCAAGTGACTTTGCTGGCATTGAAGCTGCTTTTTCAGAACGCACCAAGGCATTGTATGTCGAAACCATCGGCAATCCAAGTGTAGATGTGGCGGATCTTGGAAAACTGGCAACACTCGCACATCGTCACGGCGTACCGTTGATTGTGGATAATACGTTTGCCACCCCCTACTTGTGCAGACCGATTGAGTTTGGCGCAGATATCGTGGTTCATTCTGCCACCAAGTTCATTGGTGGGCATGGCACCTCGATTGGCGGCGTCATTGTGGATAGTGGGAAATTTGATTGGGGCAATGGCAAATTCCCTGGTTTATCAGAGCCAGATGCAAGTTATCACGGTATATCCTACGTGCGCGATGTGGGAGCTGCTGCCTACATTATAAAAGCAAGAGTACAGTTGTTGCGGGATCTAGGATCAGCGTTATCTCCGTTTAATAGTTTCTTATTTTTGCAGGGATTGGAAACCCTGCACCTGCGTGTGGCTCGGCATAGTGAAAATGGTCTTGCCATTGCCAAATTTCTTGAAGCTCACCCGAATGTGGCGTGGGTTAACTATCCGGGGCTGGAGACAAACCCATATTACGAATTGGCACAACAATACCTGCCGAAAGGGCAAGGTGCGATTCTTACTTTTGGCATAAAGGGTGGCGTGAAAGAGGGCGCACGCTTTATTGATTCATTACAATTATTCTCTCATCTCGCCAATGTGGGGGATGCAAAGTCGTTGGTAATTCATCCGGCGAGTACTACGCATCAGCAATTAACTGGTGAGGAACAACAGGCGACTGGTGTGCTTCCTGATTTGGTTAGGTTGTCGATTGGCATAGAAAGTGCGGAGGATTTGATTGCCGATCTGGATCAAGCGTTGAAAGTGGCGGTGCAATAAGAAAACGGGTCACTAGTGTGACCCGCAGCAAGCTTTAGGATGAGGCCATCGCGGCTTCATCTTTTTTTCTTTTTTTATCGATGCGAGCAAGCAGGGGTAACAACGCTAATGCGATAACGATAACAGGTATGCTTGTCCACTGTGCTGCATCCCAGTGAAATAAAAACCGCGGACTATCGCCACGCAGTATCTCCAGTAGAAATCGTTCGAAGTTATATAAGATCATTTCGATAAGAAACAACCACCCGCGGGGAATGCGCCACTGTTTAATAATTAGAAGCAACGCAAAAATGATAATATCCCCTTGCCCTTCCCACACTTCGGCAGGCCACAGCGGCTTATTGCCGTAAGTAGCGTAAGCTAATGTATCTTGGGGATACAAAAGTCCGAAGTGTCCGCCTGTTGGTGAACCAAAAGCATCACCGTTCATCAGGTTGGCATCACGGCCAATGCTTTGCCCTAGAATAAGTCCAGGTGCCATGAGATCCGCTAATTCCCAAAAGCTGAGGTGCTTGATGCGAACATAGATGATCCCAGCGATCAGGCTACCAACGATGCCCCCTTGTATGGATAAGCCGCCGTTCCAGATGGCAATGATTTGACCAGGATGAACACTGTAGTATTGCCAATCAAAAAAGAACACCTGCCAAAAGCGCGAACCAATGAGCCCGCCAATGAACAAAATGGGTGCCAAGTTCAACAAATGATCGACGAAATGGGGTTTTCCCTCTGCCTTTGCCAAAAATACACTGACGCCAATACCTAACAAAAAAGCGAGCAAAAACAGCGTGCTGTAGGCACGTACTGGAAATGAGCCAATAAAAAACCAATACTGATGCATTATTTTCCTCCCTGATGCAGTTCGCTGTAACCATTATACCAAATTTGCACAGTTGAAGCCTGAGTGGAATCCGTCCTCAGTCGGATGTAAAGAAACGTCATATGCGATATAAATAGCATAAGAAGACAGGGGTGATGAATGTGAAACGTACTTTTGCTGTTGCTATTGCCGTGTTGGGTATATTGCTGTTGCTACAGGCTACTGGGTTATCGTCTCATTCGGTAGCTCGAATCATTTCAATTTATTGGCCTAGTTTGTTTGTGATCTGGGGACTTGAGGAGTTTTTTAGTCACTTATGGCGCGGACAAAAAAGGGTGGTTTGGCCAACTTTGTTGACTTTTCTAGGAGTAGTCCTGCTCTTGCAAAGGTTGCATGTTCCAGGATTGGTCCTGATTAACCCGTGGCTCTTGTTCTTTGCCTTGATCCTGATCTACATCGGAGGTTCGTCTTTGTTAGGGATTTCCACAGTGCGGCTTGTGGTGAATTCAAACAAGCGGCGATGGAAGGATTATCTAAAAAAAAACGCGAATGATAACTGGGTTAAAAAGATAGGTGATTATCGTTATGGGGATGAACCTTGGAGATTAGAGCCGTTATTCTTAACTCAGTTGGCGGGTACGGTGCGGATCAATTTAGGAACGGCAATTATTCCTGATGGGGTAACGCCAATTGAGATCAATGGTGGGGCTGGGGAAGTGCGAATTGCCGTTCCTGAAGGGCTCGCTGTTAGCATTAAAGTGACGGTGTTTGCAGGGGAAATTCGTGTATTTGAACAAAAATCAGAAGGTGTGTCGCTTCCTGAATTTACTTATGTGTCTCCTGATTACTACGAAGCGTACAAAAAAGTAGATATTTCCATTCATTTGAAGGCTGGGGAAGTTCGAATTAAAAGGGTGATTTGATGAGCGTCCAGAATATGGCATCTAGATTTATTCGCATACCACTTCGTGTGGCATGGATTAGCACGGGTATTGCAACGCTATTTGCCGTCCTGCTCATTGTTCATCAAGACCTTTGGATAATGGGAACTTGGCTTGCACATATAACGAGTATTCCTTGGCAATATGCCGTGCTTCTGATTGGATTAGCCGCAATGCTATTATCTGCTTTTATTGCTGGCATTGCTGCGGTGATTATCAGTTTTCAAGGAACAAAGGAAATGCGATCCACCCTTTCAATGATGGCGGAGGCCAGCGCACTTTATGCGGCGGGAAAACTAAGCTATCGGATGGATGTTGTGGGTACAGATGACTTATCGATGATTGCCCAAAACTTAAATTCGATGGCAGCAAGGCTGCATGATCAGGTCTCTGTGTTGCAAGAAGCTGCCCGCCATCATGTTGAAGTGCAAAAAAGTGGGGAAGCCGCCGCAGTCCTGCGTGAGCGAGAACGGGTGCGTAGAGAACTACACGATCGTGTAAGTCAGGAATTGTTTGGCTTATCCATGTTGAGCACGACGGCATCTAAGGTTAGGGATAAAAATCCTGAGCAAGCGTTGAAAATATTGCCAGAGATTGAGCAATTGGCAAAACATGCGCAGGGAGCAATGAGAGCATTACTATTAGAACTTCGGCCACTTGAACTTCATTCGCGCCAACTGATCCCTGCATTGCAGGATTTGGCAACGGAAATGGCTTCCCGTACTGGCATCGACATTGAATTTCGTGTGTTTACCCCAGATGATCAACTGCAAATGATCGATTCTGCCATCGAGGATGCACTTTTTTTAATCGCGCAAGAAACGATGGTCAATGCACTTAAACACGCTGCACCACGGACAGTGAACATTGATCTGAATGTGGAGCATATGCGCGTGGTGTTACGTGTAGTGGACGATGGCAAGGGATTCGTACCGACGGAGGGCAAATGGACTTCTCTGGGTTTGCGTTCCATTCAGGAGCGGGCGCAAGGTCTTGGAGGAAGTGTATATATCAAAAGTGGACTTGGCAAAGGAACAGAAATCCTATGTATCATTCCGCGTGTGGGGGTGTCTTGATGGGCGCGATTACAATTTTGATCGTGGATGATCACCATGTGGTTCGTAAAGGATTGCGCATGGTGCTTGAACTTGAAACGGATTTTGAGATTATTGCCGAGGCGTCAGAAGGTAACGAAGCACTGAAACAGTATGAGTTGAAATATCCAGATATTGTGCTTTTGGATTTGCAGATGGAGCCGATGGATGGAGTTTCTACATTAAAAGAGATCAAAAGGATGGATCCAGAGGCAAGGGTTATAGTGCTCACCAGTTATATTGATTCTACTCACGTATTACCTGCAATAGAGGCAGGGGCGAGTGGGTACTTATTAAAAACAGCTGATCCTGATGAAATTATAACTGCAATTCGCAAAGCAATGACCGGAAAGGGAACGTTTGATCAAGTAGCAGTTCAGGAAATGGCCAAAGGTATGAAAAACCGTGCGATATTTGCAGAATTGACTGATCGAGAACGAGAGGTATTGCATCTGATCAGCCAAGGGAAGTCCAATCAGCAGATCGCAGAAGAACTTTTCATCGGGATCAAAACGGTAAAAACGCATGTGAGCAACATACTTTCAAAACTTGGTGTGGAAGATCGCACGCAGGCGGCAGTGTACGCTTTGCGGTATATTATATGACAAGCGATGTGATGAGCTGTGAAATTGAGGTTGTGAAATTTATATGTAGTAGTATAATGAACAAATGAAGATATGAACATGCGTTGAAATGTATGTGAAATTTCACTCAAGGAGGGATTCTATATGGCAGAAACACAATACTCTGCTGGACTAGAAGATGTAGTAGCCGCCACTTCTGAAATTTGTTTTATTGATGGGGAAGAGGGCAGATTGGTTTATCGTGGGTATGATATTCACGATTTAGTAGCTGGTGGATGTACTTTTGAAGAAGTGATCTATCTGCTTTGGAATGGAGAACTACCTACTCAGGCACAATTAAGTGAGTTTGTCTCATCGCTTCGTGCTGAGCGAGCGCTCAATCCAAAGGTGTTAAACGCACTAAAAGATCTTCCGAAAACAGGGAATGCAATGGAAATGTTGCGCACGCTGGTATCTGTGGCAGGTCTGTATGATGGGGAAGACACAGACAACTCCTATGAAGCAAGTGTTCGCAAGGCGACGCGCCTTGTTGCGCAACTGCCCACCATGGTGGCCGCAATTGAACATTTCAAAAACGACCAAGAGCCAATTGCTCCCCACCCAACATTAAGTCTGGCGGGTAATTTTCTTTATATGTTGACAGGTAATGAACCGGATGATTTTACTGATCGTGCATTTGAAATTGCACTTATTTTACACGCTGACCACGAGTTAAACGCTTCCACGTTTTCCGCTCGCGTGACGGCGGGTACACTTTCGGATATTTATTCGGCTATCACGTCTGCTGTTGGCACGTTGAAGGGACCACTGCATGGTGGTGCCAATGAACAGGTAATGCTGATGATCAAGGAGATAGGTTCATTAGATAATGCGGAAACTTGGATTCGCAACGCACTGGCAAACAAGCATAAAATCATGGGCTTTGGCCACCGCGTATACAATACAGAAGATCCTAGAGCAACGCACCTGCGCAAAATGTCCAAAGAAATGGGAGAGCGTAATGGCAATACTACATATTACGAAATCTCTCAAGTAGTCGAAAAAGTGGTCAAGGAATTGAAAGATCTTAATCCTAATGTGGATTTTTATTCCGCATCTACGTATTACATGATGGGGTTCCCAATCCATTTGTTTACACCGATTTTTGCAATTAGCAGAATTTCTGGCTGGACAGCCCATGTGCTTGAGCAATATCGCAATAACCGCCTAATTCGTCCGCGTGCTGAGTATTTGGGAATTAAGCGCCGTGCGTATGTGCCTATTGCGAATCGTTAGGTAAATCTTACAAGAGTATACTCCATCACTTCGGGAATGATAGTAGTACGAAGGAGGTGGTAAGCGTGGCGCAAGGACAAAAAACCAACACGCTTTTAGTGAAAAGTGCAAGTCGCGCTCTTGATCAGTTGAAGTACGAGGTTGCAGGGGAACTAGGTATTCAAACCCCACAAGATGGGTATTGGGGAACCATGACAACTCGTGATACTGGCGCTATTGGAGGCCATATCACCCGGAAATTAGTAGCGCTTGCAGAGCAGCAATTAGCTGGTCATCAATAATTGGCTTAGATAGTAATAAGGGCTACCCCGAAACATACGGGGTAGCCCTTATTTGTTAGTGAACTCTTGATTGTTCTGAAATCCCGCTTAATGCATCACCAGCTTCATCGACGTGTACGCTCATTACCGCTAGATCACCAAGTACACAAATCCCCACTAGTGAACCGTTTTTTACCACTGGCAAACGACGAACTTGTTCAGAAGCCATTAAATCTGCTGCCACGTGTGCGTCAGTTTCAGGTGTGACGGTAACTGGATTTTTTGTCATGCAATCTTGTGCTTGGGTTTTATTTGGATCTAACCCTAGTGCAATACAACGCACGATCACGTCGCGATCTGTGATCAAGCCAACCAGTTGGTTGTTATTTACCACTGGTAATGACCCTATGTCGTTGTTTTTCATGTGTTTCGCCACTTCCATGATCGGGGTGGAGGGTGTGCAAGTGATTACATCCGTGGTCATTAGTTCTTTGATTTTCATAATATTCCTCCTCTTACTAAGTGAAGTACTCGGTTAGTTTGTGCCTTCTTTCTTTAATTTAGCCGTCAAAAATACCCAAAATTCATTTAACACTCCATAAAAGGCCCACAATCCTGTCAACAAATGCAGTGCATTATCAA
>DAIELO010000209.1 GCA_027341705.1 Caryophanales bacterium | reverse complement strand
TGTATGTATGACCATGCAAATTCGCACACTTTTCTGCATGCCCAATCAGTTGATGCGCTGCATCAAACGTGAATATCTTACATACGCGCACCAAAGACATGGCAATCACCGCTTTCCTTCGCGTTCCAGCAAATATTCTTGTAAGCCACGATGGCGCAATTTGCACGCCGGGCACTCTCCACACCCGTCACCGGGGATGCCATTGTAGCACGTCAACGTCTCATTGCGCACCAAATCAAAACAACCAAGTTCGTCCGCTAATGCCCACGTTTGTTTTTTATTCAGCCACATCAGAGGCGTGTCCAGTACAAATTCATAATCCATCGCCAGATTAAGCGTCACATTCAGTGATTTAACGAATACATCGCGACAGTCCGGATAGCCGCTGAAATCAGTCTCGCACACCCCAGAAATGACGTGGCGGGCACCCATTTGTTTTGCAAAAATAGCCGCATACGTGAGAAATATCAGATTGCGCCCATCGACGAAGGTCGACGGCAATTCCCCATTTTCCCCGGCGGTAATATCAATATCCGAGCGCGTCAAAGCATTAGGTGCCAGTTGATTCAACAGGCTTAAGTCAAACACATGCTGCGGAACCTGAAGTATGTCGGCGATCCGCTGGGCATGTTGCACCTCTTGCTGATGACGTTGATTATAATGAAACGTGATGGCTTCAACGTGTTCAAATCGTTGTTGCGCCCACACTAAACAAGTCGTACTGTCTTGCCCGCCGCTAAACACGACGACGGCCTTTTGTGCCTCCACTGCTGTCACTTCCTTTATGTACATCTCTAATTAATAAATACTCTTGACAAGTCAATATTCAATGTAGGAAAAGTGGTGACCGTCACGCGCTCATGCCGATCAAAAAAGCTAATTTCCTGATACTTATCTTCCTGCAATAAGAACACGCGCACATATTGATTGACTGGATCAACCACCCAGTATTCTTGCACTTTCGCTTTTTGATACAAGGCAAACTTCACAAATAAATCCTCTTTTGCGGTGGACGGGGACAAAATCTCGATAATCCACGCTGGCACACCTCGCAAAAAATTCCCTTGTCTATCCTGACAAATCACAAATAAATCCGGTTGCACAATGGTGTTGATATGATCCACAACGGTTGTTTCGTCAGCAAACAGAGCCAAATCATACCGTTTGGTTAATACCTCAATGTGATTCCCTTCTATTATAATGTTTTACCGCTGCAATTTCCTCTCGCATTATTAAACATTCGTGGTATATTTGTAAGATGGTCACTAGTCGAAAAGGAGAATTTGTGAATGATTCGTGTAAAAGATATTTCGGTGTCGTTTGGCAGCCGAATTTTATTTGAAGATGTCAATTTGAGCTTTGACTCAGGCAACCGATATGGGTTGATTGGCGCAAATGGCGCAGGAAAGTCTACGTTTATGAAAATTTTGGTCGGGGATTTCGAGGCCAGTTCAGGCAGTGTCACCGTGTTACCTGGTGTGCGCGTTGGTGTTTTGCGCCAAGATCATTACAAATTTGATGAGTATAAAGTGCTAGACACCGTGCTGATGGGTTATGAAGAATTATGGTCGGTCATCCAAGAGCGCGAGCGACTGTATTCATTGCCACAAATGACCGATGAAGAGGGCATGAAAGTCGGAGAGTTGGAGAGCGCTTTTGCCGAAATGGACGGCTATTCAGCCGAATATTTTGCCGCTGAGTTACTTGAAGGGTTAGGCATCCCCGTACAACGTCATCAAGACCTGATGAGTTCCATGATCGGCGGATTGAAACTCCGCGTGTTGTTAGCACAAGTGTTATTTGCGCGACCCGATGTGTTGCTCTTAGATGAACCCACCAACCACTTGGATCTGGATACGATCCGCTGGTTAGAAACATTTCTATTAGCTCATAAAGGCACCATGGTAATCATTTCTCACGATCGACACTTTTTGAATACCGTTTGCACGCATATGGTAGATGTCGATTACAATAAAATTTCAATGTTCTCCGGCAATTATGATTACTTTGTAGCGGCTAGCACATTAGCTAGGGAACAATTGTTAGCGGATAATACGCGTAATTTAGAAAAAATTTCGGAATTGCGGGATTTTGTATCACGTTTTTCGGCCAACAAAAGTAAAGCCAAGCAAGCGACCAGCCGGCAAAAACAGATTGAAAAAATCGAAATTCAGGAGATTCGTCCGTCATCGCGAGTGTCACCTTATATTAAATTCACCGCCAAGCAACCACTCGGCAAACAGGTGGTTAATTTGACAGGGGTTTCCAAGTCATTTGGCGATTTGAACGTGTTAGACGATGTGAACCTGAACTTGATGAATGGCGAAAAAGTAGCAATCATCGGTGCCAATGGGGTTGGCAAAACCACCTTATTGAACGTGATGTTAGGTGAACTGGAAGCTGATCGGGGACAGGTCACGTGGGGACAATCTGCGCTACCTACGTATTTTACGCAGGATCACAATGAATCCATTGCAAAAGGCATCACGGTGTTTGACTGGCTAAATAGTTTCGACGTAGAGGCAGACAAACAGACCATCCGCAGCATCTTAGGGAGAATGTTATTTTCCAAAGACGAAGTGCTTAAGTTGACTGATGTGATATCTGGCGGTGAATCAGCACGACTCATGCTCGCTAAGATGCTGCTGTTACAAGGCAATGTGTTGGTGCTTGATGAA
>DAIELO010000208.1 GCA_027341705.1 Caryophanales bacterium | reverse complement strand
CAAATCCACCACTGGCCTAAGTACATAAGTAATAATCAAAGCGAGCACTAGCGGAATCACCACGGCGCGCAAAATGACCCAAATATCATAAAAAAGACCACGCAATTCACCGACCAATTCCAAACTCGCCAGTACGATGAAAAACAGTGCGGCCATATACAGCGTTTTTTCTTTTGAATCATGCAACTTCACGGCATAGCCCCCGATCAGAGCTAGGAGATAGAACAATCACAGTATATGCGAGTTGTCCCAGAAATACCCCAACTTCCAACCGGAGCCATCACCAATATGCACAAGATGTTACTTCACTTCTCCGTCATCTTCATTCACTTGTTCTACTTGTTGTTCTAAATCGCGATGCGACTTTTCTTGAATTCTCTTCAAATATTCTTCAGACCGACGCCGTCCTTGTCTTTGCATCATATAGAAAAAACCCAAAGCCACAACTGCTAATAACACACGATCTGTCGTAATTATCAAATAACTTCCCTCCATCAAGGCCAAGTAGATGCGTGAACGGACAAAATCGTACCGTTACGATTCACTTGCACACTATATACTTTGTGATTATCAGCCAGTATTTGTACAGTTTCTGCTCCTAGTAAACGGTGGGTCACCATGCCACTATAATAGACGATGTCTGCATGAGCTCCGGTTTGCACGTTAAATTCATGCAACATCGTCTGATAAGCTTGTGAACTGGCCTGAGAAGACAAGCCAGCTGCTGGTTTTTGCTGGACCGTCGTAAAATTATAGATAATAACTATCCCCAACACAATGACAAGCAGAACCATTACCAATCCTGCTAACATTTTTACTCCACGCCGCGTACGCACCACTGCTGCCCCCAATAATTCTACACTGCTAAAAACTTGCAGCGTTTCTACCACTTTGTTTGACTTTATAGAGCGCTTGATCTGCTGCTTTCAACAGCACGCGAGGATTAATGCCTATCTCCTTCGCAAAAGCCATGCCAATACTTGCGCCCACAGACAACGTAAATCCTTCAAACGCAATCGGTTCTTGAATGCGTTTGATCAATAATTCAGCCATCTGTGACATAGACGCTGCATGATTGACGTGAGGCACGAAAATGACAAATTCATCCCCGCCAAGCCGAATTGATTCGCCAAAGGGAATTACTTCTTGCATGCGCCTTGCCACTTCAATCAATACGACATCCCCAGCCTGATGACCAAATTGATCATTCACCGGCTTGAAGTGATCAAGATCCATCACGAATAGCCCTAGTGTTGTTTCCTGATTATTCGCAGTGACAAGCAGGTGATCCATTTGCTCTTCTAAATACGCTCGATTTTTTAATCCTGTCAGCCGATCGTGATAGGCCATGTGCTCAATCATATCATGATACACTTTCGTTTTCGATTCTAGCGCCATACTCTGTAACTTGATCGACACATGCATTGCCATTGCTTCAATCACTTCATTAATGCTTTTCGTAAAAAATCCAGAGGGTCCGATCATCATTAAAATAGTATCCACGTGATCCTCTTTGATAATTGGCATCGCACAAATTGCATTAGCAGGGATTTTATGCAAAAACGTCAGCCATTCACCACTTTGAAACAAACGATGACGTTTGCAATTATTAATCGTAATGGTTTGCTGATCTTTCATTATTTGAAGCAGTAACTCATCTTGGCCCACGCGATCATCATGATACAACTTAGAAAATAAGACCCGAAATTCATGCTCATGTTCCGCATGATCCATCACTACGCTAACCAATTTAATGTGATTGTCTTTCATCTGATAAGCCCAACACCCATTGACCTTTGTGTAATTATGTATAATACGACAAGTTTGATCTACCAGCGATTCCTCTTCACCCGCTGCGTAGACCATTGCGTTGATTTCCGCGAGCGCGGCGTAAAAACGTTGCGACTGATCCAGTTCTTCATGCAGGCGTTGCCATTCCTCACGTTGCCATACTACCTGCCGCGTCACTCGGTAAAAATCAAGCAGTGCCCCCAGTAACGGATGCCGCAATGAATGGGGAGTGCGAGCCAAGTACAATACCTCACGCTCTCCCCATTGATCCAGCTCAAACCGATCCCAGAGCAGCGAATTCATCTCCAATGACGCTTGCTGATGCTCCTGTACAAGGCTATCCTGCTCCAAACGAGTTTTCAAATCAGGAAGGAGATCCACCTCACCAAACCATTCAAGCATTTTCACTTCCCCATCTTCAACAGCAAAAAGTGCTCCCCCACGATAGGAAAACAGTTGCAAAAAGACATCTCGAAACTGACTCCACAAAGGCTCTTGGTGTTCAATAAATAATGTGCTTTCTGCTAACCTTAAAATCCATTGCAAAATAGACTTATCCTGATGCAACGATTGAATTTCATCCACAAAATTCATAGGAAAAGCAAATGTCAATACCCCTTGAAACTGGTGATCTTCCGCAAATATCGAAAATGCCACTGCAAAATAAGGGAATCCAAATGCTTTTTCATCCCCATAAGCGAGATACCACTGTCGATTTTCCCACGCTTTTTTTGCCACCGTATGTTCAAACATTGACTCATGGATGTTCATTCCGACTCGAAAAGGGAATGGTAATCTTGGAGATGGGCGATAAAAAGTAACAATGCCTAACGCATTAAAATAATTAATCAAAAACTCATCTGGCAATCTAGCAAACAATTGATCCC
>DAIELO010000207.1 GCA_027341705.1 Caryophanales bacterium | reverse complement strand
AAGCCTTGTTTTTGTATCCACCCGTAAACCTCCATCAATGCCACCGATGGATCAAGATACGGAGGAATCCCCATGGCATGTAATACTGCTTGTAAATGAGTGAGTTGCAGCCCTTGCGGGGTGTTCACCGCCACCCTTGTGTCCAAGTGAAACACACGTATTTTGTCACGAGTGGACATATAGGAAGTCAAGATCGCGATGCCCAAAGAACCTGCCACCTGCCGTACTGCATTGGACAACGCCGATGCTTGGCTCATCCACTGCATTGGCACCATGTTCATCCCTGCTGTCATGATCGGCATCATCACCATCGACATGCCAATGCTCCGAAAAATATAAAGCATTTGAATCGTGCCATACGATGAATTTAAGTCTAAAAAGGAAAATCCATAAGTCGTCAACGACACAATCACTAGCCCAATAAGCCCAAGTGAACGAGCGCCAATTTTAGTAAACATCTTCCCACTGACAAACATCATGACCGACGCAATAAGCGCCGCAGGTGTCATGAATAGTCCTGTTTGAAGCGCGTTATACCCCATCATGTCTTGCAAATATAACGGCAACAAGAAAATCCCTACAAACATGGCAATTTGAACAACCGATGTGATCAACAAGCTCATCGTAAACATGTAGTTTTTGAATACCCGCAACTGGATCACCGGGTTATCAACAAGCAATTCAGTCGCCACCAGCATAATTAAAAGCGCAATCCCCAGTCCGATAAAGGGATAAACCATCAGTGATCCCCAACCATACTGGGATACATTATTGATCCCATATAAGACAGAGAAAAAACCACCTGTAGAAAACAAAAATCCCCAAATATCCAACTTTCCTTTTGCTTGATAAGGAAAGTTATGCAACAAGAAGATAGCCATAATACTTGCGATAATCCCAATCGGCACATTGATGTAAAAAATCAATCGCCAGCTAGCGTACTGGACAAAATATCCGCCAAGCGCGGGACCTAGTGCAGGTGCCGTCATGAGCGTCAATCCAAAGATCCCCATAATCGTTCCCCGTCGTTCAGGTGGATAAATCCGAAAAATCATCGCACTCGCCACTGGCATCATGAAACCACCGCCGGCAGCTTGCAAGATCCGAAAGAAAATCATGGTGTCTAAGTTCCAAGCCATGCCGCACAGCGCAGAGCCGATAGTAAAAGTGATTAACGAAAAGATAAACAACTGTTTGGCACCGAAACGATCAGTTAGCCATCCGGATATCGGAATGACCACGCCACTCACCAACATATAGCCGGTTAACACCCACTGAATTTGGTCCGTATTCGCGCTTAGATCCATTTCTAAATTAGGAATAGCCACATTGATCACGCTCGTGTCAAGCACTGCCATAAACACACCCATCAGGATAATGGCAAGCTGCAACCCTGGCGAGGCAATCTTGTGTATTTCAAACTGATGATGTTCATGCTTATGTGCTATTTCCTCCATGCTTTCACCTCACTTACTGCAAATGAATCCGCACCGTCACACTTAGTCCAGGTATCAATCCTAGTCCCTGGTACCCTTGAATGTTGATTTTAACAGGAATTACTTGGTTCACTTTAGTAAAATTAGCATTACTACTAGATGACGGCAAAAGTGAAAATGTATTGGCTGTTGCGAGTCCGATCCGCGCGACTTGGCCTTCCAATTGCATCCCTGGATAGCCATCAACGCTCACATCCACCACATCCCCTAATTTTAGAGAATGAAGTTGTGTCTCGTTAATATTTGCGGTGACCCACAGATCGTTCATATTGTACGCGTAAGCTAGTGGCGTTCCGGCTGCCACGAATTCATTGTTCACCGCAGAACGGTCAACAATCGTAGCGTTAGTAGGTACCGGAATGGACACGTCAGAAGCGGCATTGCCCATTTGAGTTTGAATTGCACCTACCGTACTGCCTGAACTAAAGGTGCTGCCCACGAACCCCGACCAATCTACCACCTTACCAGACGCTGGGGCACCGATCACGATCTGCCGACCATCCACATACGCGTCTTCGCTGGAAAGGTACAAACGACCATTGTTGTACAGCCAAATGGCTATTATTACACCAATGGCTACCAATACCGCTGCCAACCCAACCAAAATAGTGACTTTCTTTGCTTTCATTGTCTATGATCCACTCCCTTGACCTGCCAATTCCTGATGAAGGGCTGCATGCAAGTCATCACTTGCGTCAGCGTTCGTTCGAATTATACTGTATAGATCACAATAATTTCAAGTGTTTTTTTTGCCACAATATAAGATCGCCTGCCCCACACACCTAAACGGTCATGTGGGGCAGGCGATTGTAGCGACACACCAATTGAATTTTTATTACCTATTCATATCTGAGCGCGTCAATCGGATTTAATTGTGCTGCTTTACGTGCAGGATAGACGCCAAAAATAATCCCAATTCCCACTGAGAACACGACAGAGACAATCACGGCCAACGGTGACACGAGATTGCTTAGTTTCATCATCATCGCAACAGCATCCACGAGCACCGCACCAATGATCAGTCCCGCGATGGCTCCGCCCAAGCTAAGGACAAGCGATTCCATTAAAAATTGACTGAGAATGTTCGATCGTGTGGCCCCGATGGCTTTGCGAATACCGATTTCACGTGTGCGTTCTGTCACTGACACCAACATAATATTCATGATGCCGATTCCGCCGACCAACAG
>DAIELO010000206.1 GCA_027341705.1 Caryophanales bacterium | reverse complement strand
TGACAAAAGTTCAACTGCTTGGTGTAGAACGAATGGGCGAACGTTCGGCAACCAATGTGCTGGCGGCTTTGAATAAGAGTAAACAGCAACCTCTGGAGCGATTGCTCTTTGGCCTTGGCATCCGTCACGTCGGGGAAAAGGCGGCTCAGATGTTGGCGAAGCATTTTCAGAATCTAGATCAACTAATGCATGCGACGCTTGCACAATTGCTTGAGGTATCTGATGTGGGGCCTAAAGTGGCTGAAAGCATTACTCATTTTTTCGCAGATTCTGATAATAGGCAGCTAATTGATGAGTTGCACAAATTAGGCCTGCGTTTTGACACTGATTTGTCAGTAATACACGTTACAGATTTGCCGTTTTCGGGAAAAAACGTGGTGATCACAGGAACGTTAACGACGATGTCTCGTGCGGAGGCGCAAGATCGTGTGGTTCAACAAGGTGGCAAAGTAAGTTCGAGTGTGAGCAAAAAGACAGACTATGTGATCGCGGGGGAAAGCGCAGGTTCAAAACTGGAAAAGGCAGAGCAAATTCTCAGGGAAACTCCAGGCATTGCGCTGCAAATCATCAATGAAGCAGAATTTTTGCGCATGCTGGAAGCTTCCCAGAGTGAGTGATACAACGGCGTGTGATTACCTTCCGCGAATAAATTCATTGATGTTTTGTTTATAGCGCCGCCTGATTCGTACAAACCGATAACGAGTACTGTAGCGCCCGCTGAGGAAGGATATGGGGATCAGTACGATTGCACCAGTTAACCACCAATTTATCATTTGATCCACTCCTGTTTACTTGGTGAGAAGTTTTTGTCTTTTGAGGATATGCCTGTGTGTGCTGGATTAGAATCTATCGTGCAATAAGCCCAAATGATTTTAGTTAAATGCGCAAGCAATTATCGCCAAAATCCATTTTCGCTTGTCTGTGAATCTGTTATACTAACAACGGTCTGTAAAATAAGGGGAGGCACACAACCTGATGCGGTACTTGTTGGCCGTGCTAATAAGTTTTGGATTTGTTTACTTTACTGTTCCATATGTTCAAAAGTTGGCGCTTAAAACTGGATTTGTGGATATGCCGAATCAACGCAAAATCCATACGGCTCCCATCCCGCTATTGGGTGGTCTTTCGATTTATATGGGGTTTGTCGTTACAGGCGCGATTTTTGCGAATCATTCGCCTGAGTTTTGGGGTATTTTACTTGGTGGATTAATTATATTTTTGATTGGCATTATTGATGACTTTTATAAAACAAGGCACAAGGAAATGGCAGCATGGCCGAAATTTATTGTACAGATCATTGCGGCCAGCATACTACCTTTATTTGGTGTGAGTATGCAAGGGATTAACATCCCATTTGTTCATGATTCGTTTATTGTGTTTCCCATGTGGCTGCGCATTTTTGCCACTGTGGTGTGGGTGGTAGGAATTACGAATATGATGAATTTTCTTGACGGGGTAGATGGTCTTGCTGCTGGAATTGCAGCTATTTCAGGGACTACCCTGTTTTTTATCGCGATATTAAAAGGGCATGGCGCAATGGCGCTTTTGTCGATTACGTTGATTGGTAGTTCACTTGGTTTTTTGCGTCACAATTTTCATCCTGCGAGAATTTTTATGGGTGATGCGGGAGCGACTTTTCTAGGCTACGTGCTTGCTGCAATCGCTGTGGGAGGAGCATTTAAGTCTGCTACTTTGATTTCTGTGCTGATTCCTGTCCTCGCGCTAGGTGTGCCAATAATGGACGCCTTCTATGTGATTATTCGCCGGATGAAGGAAAAACGTCCTATTTATGTGGCGGATAAGGGGCACACTTTCCATTATTTGATGAGATCAGGCCTTAGTCAAAAGCAAACGGTGACGTTCCTATACTTACTAGGTATCTGTTTCTCACTGGTTTCAATCGTGATCCTGCTTGTCCAAAAATAAAATCACAGGCTGGATCTTATAGCGGCAGGTATCATGGGTGGTTGAAGGGAGGTCTTCAACTGCCCTGTTTGGCTATTGTGTTATAATTTGAAAATGATGTACTTGCGGAGGGAACTAGGATGAGTCTGTCTAAAAAGGACGTTGAGCATGTGGCTATGTTAGCTAGAATTCGTGTGACTGACGAGGAAATCACGTCATTGGCAACGGAATTAAGCCGGATATTGGAACATGCTAGTGAACTGCAAAAATTGGATTTGGATGGCGTAGAACCGACAAGTCACGTCGGTGTGACGCAAACGGTCACGCGCAGGGATGAGCCTCACGAGTCATTACCATCGGAGGTTGTGCTGGCCAATGCGCCGGACGTAGAGGAAGATCAATTTAAGGTGCCGGCGATATTGGAGGGATAATGGCGTGTTGGATTTAAGTCAAGGAATTAGGAAATTACATGAATTGCTCAAAAACCGTGAAGTGACGAGTGTTGATTTGGTAGAGGCGAGCATGACGCGCATTCACGAGTGGGATGCAGATATTCAGGCATTTTTGAAGGTGACAGAAGATGAAGCACTTGATCGGGCTAAAGTCGCAGCCCCAGAACCACCGAATGGCTTGCTTGATGGGATTCCTTTTGCCCTAAAAGACAACATGGCGACTAAAGGGGTAAACACCACCTGCGGTAGCAAAATTCTATCTGGGTACATACCTCCCTATTCGGCGGCAGTCACAGACAAATTGGAGGCCGCGGGAGGAAATTTAATTGGCAAACTGAATATGG
>DAIELO010000205.1 GCA_027341705.1 Caryophanales bacterium | reverse complement strand
GAAATTCGGAACTTACGTAAAGCGTTTGGTAGCGTTGTTGCTAATGATGAGGTGAATCTCACGTTGGAAGCAGGGGAAACGCATGCCATTCTAGGTGAAAATGGTGCAGGTAAATCTACGCTGATCAAGATGATCAGCGGACTTTATCGACCTGATCATGGAGAAATTCTGCTGAATGGTGTGGCACAGCATTTCGCAACGCCAAGGGATGCTATTGTGGCGGGAATTGGTGTCGTGCATCAACACTTTATGTTGATTCCTGCGCTTTCTGTCGCGGAAAACATTGTGCTCGGGAGTGAGGGCGGACGGTTTCTTTTTCATAAAAAGAGGGCAATAGAAAATGTTGCGAAAATCTCTAAGGAACTTGGGTTACCGCTTGATCCTGCCGTGAAGGTTCAAGATTTATCAGTGGGGATGCAACAGCGAGTAGAGATTGTCAAAGCACTTTATCGCAATGCGCGTATCCTTATCTTGGACGAGCCGACAGCGGTGCTGACACCGCAGGAGACAGAGGAATTGTTCGCTGTCGTTCGGCGCTTAAATCAGGAACAGATTCCTGTGATTTTCATCTCACACAAATTAGAAGAAGTGCGGGATATCGCTGATCGTATCACGGTGATGCGTGCAGGGCGGTCTGTGCATACGATGCCAGTCGCTGATGCATCAGCCAAAGAACTAGCTCAACTGATGGTCGGACGAGAAGTGGTGCTACACACGATAAAGACTCCCCAACCAGCGGGAGAAGTGGTTTTAAGCATAGAAAACGTGAGTGTTCGCGATGACCGCAAAACCACACGCGTCAAAAATATCTCGTTTGACATTCGTGCGGGTGAAGTGTTTGGTATTGCAGGGGTAGACGGTAATGGCCAAACGGAACTGGTAGAAGCGATTGTTGGTTTGCGCAAGCTGGAAACAGGCAAACTCACATTTTTACAAGATGATATCACGACGCTCAGTATTTCTTCACGAATTGCAAAAGGCATTGGTTATGTTCCGCAAGATCGACAACGGGACGGGCTAGTTTTACCTTTTTCGGTGGCAGATAATATGGCATTGCGAGGTATCAGTGATGTGCCTTTTTCCCGTTCAGGCTGGTTGCAAAAAAAAGCGACACGCGCGTATGCCCAAGCACTAATCAATGAGTTTGATGTGCGACCGCCATTGGTAGATGTGTCGGTAGAGGATCTGTCTGGTGGCAATCAGCAAAAGGTAATTTTGGCAAGAGAAATGGCTCGCGAGCCGAAGCTGTTGATCGCCGTTCAACCCACTAGAGGATTAGATGTGGGTGCGATAGAGGGCATCCATCACCATTTGCTTAGTTTGTGCGATCAAGGGAAAGCGGTGTTGCTTGTGTCACTTGAGCTAGAAGAAATCATGCAGCTTTCCGATCGCATTGGCGTGATGCACGCAGGAGAATTGGTCACGATTATGGATGGTCAAACTGCCACTAGGGAGGCGCTTGGGCTTGCAATGGCTGGAGAGCGCGAAGTGAGGGAGGAAATTCGTCATGAGTAAACGTATGCAGGGATTGCTGCTGCCCTTACTTGCCATCATTACTGGTCTAATTTTGGGCGGTATTATCATGTGGATTTCTGGATATAAGCCTCTTAATGCGTATATCGCCTTATTTCAAGGCGCGTTTGGCAATTCTGTATTTATTGCCAATACGATTGCAGGCGCGATACCATTGATATTTACTTCGCTTGGCATTGCCATCGCGTTTCGAACCGGATTATTTAACATTGGTGCAGAAGGACAATACTGGGTGGGAGCAATGGTGGGTGTGTGGATTGGCTATCATTTTAGCAGTTTGCCGTGGTACCTACATATTCCCTTTGCTCTAGTCGGTGCAATGCTTGCAGGTGGGCTGTGGGGTGGTGTCATTCCTGGACTGGCGAAGGCGTATGTAGGAGCCCATGAAGTGATTACTACGATGATGATGAGTTACATTGCGATTTTGATTGGTCATTTTATGCTAGAAAGAGGCCCGATGATGGCTCCGGGATTCAATCCTCAGTCACTTCCGGTTACCGCCACAGCGACGCTGCCAATCCTTGTGAGTAATTCTAATTTATCTACTGGACTGTATATTGCTTTGGCCGCTATTGTGATTGTTTATCTGCTTTTATTTTATACTTCTTTTGGTTATCGATTGCGCACAGTAGGTTATAATCCGATGGCAGCGCGTTACGCAGGAATGAAGGTGCCACTTTATACGATTTACTCTCTTGGTTTAAGCGGTGTATTTGCAGGTCTTGGTGGTGCTGTGCAAATGATGGGGGTAGATCACCAATTGACAGATACCTTCTCCTCAGGATATGGCTACACCGCCATTGTGGTGGCACTGCTTGCAAGGAACAATCCGATCGGCATTTTGTTTGCATCGATCTTTTTTTCTGCACTCTCGACAGGTAGTCAAGTGATGCAAATTAATTCTGGTGTTTCTCCCAATATGACCGATGTGATTACCGGGGTCATTATCTTTTTTGTGGCGACAGACAAGCTGTATAGTTATTTTCGTGGTAGGTTCCGTCGCATAGAAAAATCACCATCTGAGCACAAAGGGGTGTCCGTGTCATGAATCTGTTCGCGCTGGTTTTTGGCAATCCAGAGTTGTATGGGTCTACGCTCGCGCTGGCGACCCCGCTTGCGTTGGCGGCTCTAGGCGGTACTTTTTCCGAACGCACAGGGGTTGTCAATATT
>DAIELO010000204.1 GCA_027341705.1 Caryophanales bacterium | reverse complement strand
TTGCCGTGTTGACCGATTTGCAAAGCGTGGGGGTTATGGGCGACGAACGCACGTATTTTTCCACTGTAGCGATTCGCGCGGTCACCTCAAGGGATGGGATGACGGCAGATTTCGCACGTATTCCGTATGAAGTGTTACAGCGCATGTCAAGTCGCATCTGCAATGAGGTGCCAGGGGTCAACCGTGTTGTCTATGATATTACCTCCAAACCTCCCGCCACCATTGAGTGGGAGTAATAGTTGTGTGGCAAGCATCAGGCTCGCGTTCTCGCGAGCCTGATGTGGTTATGGGACAATGGCTAGCTTGCCGAAGAAATTTTTTTCAATGAAATCCTTTTGTGCTTGCACAATATCTATCAATGGGTATGTCTTGTATAACAGTGGCTTAATTTCTCTTGATTCTATATAACGTACGATATCTTTCGCTTCTTGCATGGTTCCCATTGTAGCTCCGAGGATATCTAAGTGTTTTAAATAAATTTTTCGCCAATCAATTTGTGTGATAGGTCCCGCAATGGCACCAGCCGTGACGAGTGTTCCTCCCGGACGTAGCACATCAATTAATTCAGTCATCTGTGGTCCTCCGACAATATCAGTGATCACATCGACATCATGTACATGGATACGTGCTAGTGCATCACGGATATTATTGCCACGGTGGATGATAAAATCAGCGCCAATTGCGCGCGCCTGAGCTTCTTTGTGTGCGCTGATTACGGCAATGATTTGAGCATTGCGACGTTTGGCTAATTGAATCAGTGCTGATCCTACACCACCAGAGGTCCCTGTCACAAGTAATTTTGCATCTTTTGTAACGCCCCCTCGATTGAGCATGTGTTCTGCCGTAAGATAGGAGATCATGAAGGTGGCCAATTCTGCATCAGTGAGGTCAGAGTTGATGGGAATGGCATTTTCAGCGAAAACTGCCGCAAATTCTGCGAATCCTCCGTCACGCTCACTGCCGATGATTTCTGCAAGCGGCAGGGATTGTTCCCCATCTCCATTGTAGAGAGTGGGATTGACCATCACTCTTTCGCCAATACGTGATCGAGAGACGCTACTACCGACTTCCACAATTTGGCCAACAATGTCTGCACCCTGAACTCTAGGAAAATGAAAGTCTCCGTTTTGCCATCCAGATGGGGCTTGTGCATCAAAAGGATCGCCATAGGCTCCTTCGCGAGTCCAAAGGTCTGTGTTATTCACTCCACACGCCCCAACTTTAATCAGTACTTCATTGTCATTCGGACTCGGTATGGGGTGGTTCACTCGGTATTCAAGTTGATCAAAACTACCGAATCCGGTAAGAACAACAGCCTTCATGTGGGTTCGCCCATCTATCTGCATATGCCACTATCCTTTCCTTTCCTTTTATTCTATCATGTCATGGATGAAGTTTGAAAATGGGACAACAATTATAAAAATCAACGATTGAATATTTATAAATATCGACGTATAATAATGAAATCGTTACAGATGGCTTTATCGCCTTTTTATATGTGAAAAGAGGGGCTTATTATAATGGAGATAGCGAATCAATCTGCGGGTCTCGTTACAGTGTCAGGCGTCAAGGCGGCAGCTGGCCATATTGGCATTAAGCGCGATGAGGGACTAGATGCGGCGCTTTTTACACTGCAAAAACCAGGAGTTTATGCAGGCGTGTTTACACAAAATCAGTTTCGCAGCGCCTGTGTAGAAAGTTCACTGGATCGTTTACATGCAGGCAAAGCGATTCAAGCGGTACTGATCACCAGTGGCAACGCGAATGCGGGCACCGGGCTGCAGGGCAGAGCGGATACGGAGTTGTTGGCTGCCGCAACGGCGCAGGAAATTGGCTGCCATGCAGATGAAGTGATCGTGCTACACACTGGCGTGATCGGAGTGCCGCTGCGGGCAGAACGGCTTGTCCCGCAAATTTCCAAACTGGTGGCGCAATTATCGGCGACGCCAGAAGCGGGGATGCAAGCGGCAGACGCGATGCGCACAACGGATACATTTCGTAAAACTAGCATTCGCAAGATCGCAAATGGCGATCAGTCGGTGAGTGTGGCTGGTGTTGCTAAAGGGGCGGGGATGATCCATCCCAGACTTGCGACAATGCTTTCGGTGATTGTTACTGACTTGGATATGGCGCAGGAGGCGTTGCAAAAAGCGCTACAAAATGCGGTGCGTACGACGTTTAATGCGATCTCTGTCGATGGCGATACCAGTCCCAATGATAGCGTGATTCTGCTTTCCACCGGGGAAAAAAGCGTAACTGATGCGCAAATGGTAGATGCCTTTCAAGAAGCGCTCACTACGGTGTGTGAAGAGTTGGCTAAAATGATTGTCAAAGATGGCGAAGGCGCGACGAAATTTATCGAAGTCGAGGTAAGCGGTGCCGCCACTCCTGAAGATGCGGAGCAAGTGGCGGTGACGGTGGTCACTTCGCCGCTCGTGAAAACTGCTTTTTTCGGTGAAGATTTTAATCCTGGTCGCATTGTCTCTGCAGTGGGCAGGTCGGGTGCAAAAATGACATGGGAGCAGGTACGTGTCAGCATGGGGGACATCGTGGTGTTCGCAGATCAGGTGTTCCATCCTGTGGATATAGATGTAGCGCAGGCCGTGATGCAGGAGGACACCGTGGTCGTTGCGATCAAGATAGGTGATGGCGAGCATGGCTGTCGGTATTTTACCTCAGACTTAACGTACGATTATGTGCGTATCAACA
>DAIELO010000203.1 GCA_027341705.1 Caryophanales bacterium | reverse complement strand
GATGTCCCGTGATTTATTGACTCCCGATGGCGTGATCCTAGTGTCGATTGATGACAATAACAGAGCAAAACTTGAATTGTTACTGGATCAGGTGTTTCCAAGTAAGCGTGTGGGTTCACTGGCGTGGCGGAAGCGTCGCCCGAGTAATGCAGCCAACATCGATTATTTCTTCTCCAGTGACCACGAACATGTTTTGGTATACGCGAATAAGGAATTTAGCTTTGCAGGTTCAGAAAAACGTTGGAGCGGATATTCAAATTGGGACGAGAAAAGACAGGATTCGTGGGCATCTGGTGATTTAACATTAGGATTTACCCGCGAACAAAGACCGAATCTGTACTATCCGATTCACAATCCAGATACAGCTATTTGGTATCCGTGCGATCCCAACCGCGTTTGGACATACGCTTCTAAGGAAAGATTGCATAATCGTGAAGTTCGTGTGGCTCCTATGGAAGACCTCATCTCTGAAGGTAGAGTACATTTTCCCACTGAAGAAAATGCGGCTTTCTATGATAACCTAGAGAGTCTGTGTCTGGCAATTGAAAACGGCGAGGCTCCCCCTTTTATGGATCAAGTGATGGATGTTGATTTTTGGGTCGGGAAAAAAATTGGATTTAACAAACCCCGATTAAAACGTTACAAAAAGGATCTCAGGCGAAATACACAGCCATTATCAAGTTGGATTGCGGAATGGGGAAAAGCAGAAAATGAACAAGATGATTCCTATTCTTATGAATTAGAAAGCGGTATGACGCAAGAGGGAACCAAAGCATTACGCGAATTGAACCTTGAATTTCCTTATCCTAAACCACCATCCTTGATAAGAAATCTCATTGCGCAGGCCAGTACACCTGATAGTATTGTGCTAGATTTCTTTGCGGGATCTGGCACCACTGCTCAAGCCGTGATGGAAGTGAATGAACAAGATCGCGGCAATCGCCGATTTATTTTGGTCTCCAGCACAGAAGCCACCTCGAAAAATCCTGAACGAAATATTTGTAGAGATGTGACTCAACGACGAGTAAAGGCAATCATCGAAAAGCTTCAAAGGGAAAGTGAACTAGAGCAGGGATGTGCATATCTGTGCATCAAGCCTCTTCCATCAGAACAGATTGCCTATTCACTAAACGATGAATCGGTGTGGATCGCGGTACAGCTCATTCATAACGGGCGGATAATACCCTATCATCACGAGAAACAAATTCAATCGATCTCATTTGCAAATGGGATGTTAGTATATTTATCTAGAGTGAATGAAGAGGCCATTCGAGAGTTGAAGGATTTGATTGCAAGACAAATGGGGCAAATTATCATTTATTCTTGGCAACCTGGGATTTTATCGAGTCGATTTGAGAATGAACGGATCACCATTGAAAAAATTCCTGATCGTCTGATCGTCGCATTGGGGGGGAAGATGTGATGGAATTCCAAACGACAACACCCAAACCCTTTCAGCGTGGGAAAATTGATAATATCGTACAAGTGTTTGAAAATTGTCTGAGTCAGATTAGTCGCGTGAAAGGATCCGAGCGGTTTCTATCCAGTAGACGATTAATTGTCGGGGAAACGGGATATGTTTTGCTGGAAGCGCCAACGGGCTCAGGAAAAACATTAATGGCTGCCAAAGCGATGGAACGGTTATCTGTTCACTACCCGATTCTTTGGTTTTGGTTTGCTCCATTTTCAGGAGTTACCGAGCAAGCGGCTCGATTTATTAACAGGGAGTGTACGGGGCTATCTGTACGATCCATTGAGACAGAGCGCGATGTAGATACCATGGCACCTGGCTGTGTATATGTACTTACTTGGGGAACAGTGGCAGCCAAACAACCGAATAGCCGACTGGCACGTAAACAGACTGAGACTTCGCCTTCGATTGATTTGTTATTGCAAGTGGTTCGTCAAAAAAACATGTTTATCGGTGCTGTCATTGATGAAGTCCATCATAGCTTTAAGGCCAATACGGAAGCATTGTCATTCTTTCAACAGGTGTTGAATCCTGATATTACATTAATGGCCACCGCCACGCCTCGCGACGAGGATGTGACTCGTTTTGTAAGAGCGCTCACTATTCAGCATCCCAATCACATCTCCATTTCTAGGCAACAAGGGATAGATGCTGATCTCATTAAACTTGGCATCCGTGCTTTCACTTTTCGCACCCGATCTGATGAACAAGCACTGATCGATTTTCGTAAGACTGCATTGGAGCGAGGGGTACAAACACACCATCATATTAAAGCCATGTTACGAGAGACGGGGGTGAAGATGACCCCGTTGCTGTTGGTGCAGGTTGATTCATCGGTAGATAGCATTCCCACCATTACGCAATGGTTAAGCAATATGGGATTTCGAGATGAACAAGTCAGAATTCATACAGCGGAAGAGCCTGATCCCTATTTATTGAGTATCGCCTTGGATGAGTCTGTCGAGGTATTAGTTTTCAAAATGGCAGTCGCTACAGGTTTTGATGTTCCACGTGCGTTTACCCTTGTTTCTATGCGGACAAGCCGTGACCCACAATTTGGTGTTCAGATTGTCGGACGGATTATGCGTGTAGATCGTCGATTACAAGGTCGTGACACGCCTGAAGCATTACGGTATGGGTATGTGTTTTTGGCCAATCGGGAGGTTCAAAGCGGGTTAGTGACCGCCGCCCAACAAATTAATGCCATCCGTGATGAACTCGCATCAGTGTCTGTCAATGTTTCTGTGAT
>DAIELO010000202.1 GCA_027341705.1 Caryophanales bacterium | reverse complement strand
GGGGGTGGGGGAAGTAGTGAAAAAGACGATTCCTCGTTGCCAACTGATAGCGGTAGAACCATATGCTTCTTCAGTGCTTTCTGGTGGAATGCCGGGCCGATCAAAGATACAGGGTATTGGTGCTGGGTTTATTCCGGAAATTTTAAATTTAAAAAAAGTGGATCGCGTCATGACAGTCTCAGATGAAAAAGCGTTTGCTTACGCGCGGAAAATGGCAACAGAAGAGGGTCTGCTGGTAGGGATCAGTTCTGGTGCCAATGTGTATGCTGCACTCCAGATTGCAAAAGAGCTTGGCGAAGGGCACAAGGTATTGACTGTCTCACCGTCAAACGGTGAGCGTTACCTAAGCACATCACTATACGAAGAAGGCACAAGTTGATGCAGAAAACAAAAACAAAAATAATGGGGATTCTCAATGTCACTCCTGATTCATTTTCTGATGGAGGGGCTTACGACCATCCCCCGCAGGCACTATCCCACGCGCTACAAATGCAATCAGAAGGCGCAGATTATATTGATGTGGGTGCTGAATCTACGCGACCAGGTTTTACTCCTTTGAACGAGGAGGAAGAGTGGCAGCGGTTAAAAGTGATACTCCCTATATTATCAAAAACGTTATCGATTCCCTTATCGATTGATACTTATAAAGCAAAAATTGCAGAACAGGCGCTAGGGCAAGGAGTTGCCATGATAAATGACGTCTGGGGTGGACTTGCTGATCCGGATATATTTCGGGTGGTGGCCGATTCAGATGCCGCTTATGTGTTGATGCACAATTCCACACAAGCGCCGCTTCTCGGCTCAGATGTTGTGCGTGAGGTTCGTCAGCAACTAGAGCGCCGCGTAGAAGTTGCGCTTGCGTCAGGGGTGCGTGAGGGGCAGATTATACTCGATCCGGGGATCGGGTTTGGTAAAACACAAGCACAAAATCTTGATCTGATCAATCGTCTGGATGAATTGAAAATTGCCTCTTTACCTATGTTGATCGGGCCATCTCGTAAATCTGTGATTGGACAAGCGTTAGGATTGCCAGTCAACGAAAGGGTAGAGGGGACGTCAGCGATTGTCGCTGTCTCGATTGTTCGAGGGGCAGATATTATTCGCGTGCATGATGTGCTGTCCATGGTGCGAGTAGCGAAGATGACGGATGCGTTATTAATGAATGCGGTGGTGGTATGATTAGGATAGAGTACGATGTGGCGTTAGGGTCGAATTTGGGTGATCGATTAGGTTATTTGCAAGCAGCGGTGCAGCAATTATCAAAAAACGCTGATTTGTGGATTTCGAAAATGTCGTCTGTGTATGAAACAGAACCCGTCGGCTATACCGATCAAGGTGCTTTTTTAAACGCAGTAATTAAAGTAGAATCGCAGATGGCACCAGAGCGGTTTCTCTCGTTATTATTAGATATAGAGAATCAATTAGGGAGAAAACGAACTTTTCTTAATGGACCACGCACCATTGATTTGGATTTGCTTTTTGCCGGGGATCAAGTCATTGAACGTGAGCCAACATTGATGATTCCACACCCTAGGATGCATGAACGTGCATTTGTGTTGACGCCATTGGCAGAAATTGCTGCAGATCAAGTTCATCCACTAATGCATGTAACGGTGGGTGAACTTTATGAACGTGTAGCTGGGAAGGAGGGAGTACGATGGGTCTCGATGTTTTCACCAAAAGACTCCGTGCCTACAGGAAACTAAAGCACCTGACGCAACAGGAATTTGCACTGATGATGGGCGTTTCGGTGGCGCTGATAGGCGGTTGGGAGCGTGGAACCCGTGAACCAACTAATGAACAAGTGAAAAAAATCATGGCTATTTTACAGGTGACGCATGAGGAATTGGGTATATCCGATGAATGAGCAGTTGATCATTGGCGGAGTAGCGATGGATAATTGTGTGGTATTGGCACCGATGGCTGGCGTAACTAACCCACCATTTCGCAAGATCGCAAGGCGCTTGGGTGCTGGATTAGTGTGTGCGGAAATGGTTAGCGATAAGGCGCTCGTATATAAAAATTCTAAAACGAAAAAAATGCTGCAAATTATTCCTGATGAGCATCCCGTGAGTCTACAGCTCGTTGGCAACGATATAGACACTATGGTGCAAGCCGCGGAGATGGTGGTAGCGGGTACTGCTGCGGATATTATCGACATCAATATGGGCTGTCCTGCGTTGAAAATATATAAAAACGGCTCAGGGGCAGCGCTGGCTCGTGATCCATATTATGCAGCAAAAATTGTAGAGGCTGTCGTTAAGCGCGTTGATCGTCCTGTCACGGTAAAATTTCGCAAGGGGTGGGATGATGGCAACATTAATGCAGTAGAAGTAGCAAAGGCGGTAGAAGCTGCAGGGGCGCAGGCGGTGACAGTTCACGGTCGAACGGCCAAACAGCTCTATGCAGGCAAGGCGGATTGGTCTATCATCCGCGAAGTGAAAGAAGCAGTATCCATTCCCGTTATTGGCAATGGAGATGTGCTGACACCACAAGATGCAGCAGATTTGCGAAGTCAAACGGGATGCGATGGAGTCATGATTGGGCGCGGTGCGCTAGGTAATCCGTGGGTATTTCGAGAAGTGGCCTACTATCTGGCTACTGGTGATGTGCTGGTAGAGCCTACTTTTCAAGAGCGGATGGATGTGGCTATTGAGCACTTGCAGCTTCTTGTTGAAGAGAAGGGTGAATACATTGGAGTAAGGGAAATGCGCAAACAC
>DAIELO010000201.1 GCA_027341705.1 Caryophanales bacterium | reverse complement strand
TCTTTATCAGCAGAATAATTCAGTCGCGCTGCCCAAAAACGCGAGATTTCCACTAATACTTCGAGGCCAAATTCACCCAAATAAGCATGATCACCTGTGTAGTTGACGTAATTGTAAATCGCGTATGCAATGGCACCGTTGCGGTGAATTTCTTCAAACGTAATCTCCCACTCGTTATGACACTCTTCTCCGTTCATCGTAACCATGGGAAATAAAGCGCCTTGCGTAAACCCGAGTTTGCGCGCGTTGGCCTTGGCTTGTTCAAGGTGACGATAACGATACAGTAACAGGTTGCGCGCAATTTTTTGTGGTGCCGTACTGAGGTAAAATGGCAGGCAGTATGCTTCTGTATCCCAGTATGTACCCCCGCCGTATTTTTCGCCAGTAAACCCCTTAGGCCCAATGTTCAGGCGTTCATCATCGCCTGTATAGGTCTGGTGTAGTTGAAAAATAGCAAAACGGATGCCTTGTTGGGCAGCCACGTCACCAACGATTGCGATGTCGCTATCATTCCATTTTTCACGCCATATCTGTCGTTGTTCTGCCAAAAGTGTCGTAAAACCGCTACGCTTTGCGGACTCGACGAGATCGCTTGCTACGTTTGTAAGGTCAGCGATGGCGTAATCTCGCGACGTGACGTTGGCGACGTATTTATCGATGGTCACTGGTTGATTGATAAGTGCCTCGGTCATGACCGATTGGGCGACGTAGTGGTCGCGCTCGATCAGTATGGGGTCGCTGGTGACGACTGCATTGGCACAAGTGATGTGATAAGTCATGGTGGACGCGACATGAAAGTCTAGTTTTTTGGTGTTCATGACCAAGCTGGCCTTGCCAGTATCGTTGCGTCTACTGACTCCATCCCAAAACTGTTCACCGTGGTTGGCGTCCCGATTCGTGACATCGCCATCAAGATAAGGGGTGATCGTGACCTGTGCATGCCGATTGAGCGGGGTGACGGTGTAACGGATGGCACCAATTTCAGGTCGCGTCATGCTGACAAAACGCAAGGCCTCCACTTTGATCGCTAAGCCACTTACAAGCGTCGCAATAAACGAGCGGGCAAGGTAGCCTTCTTGCATGTTCAGTGTGCGCGTAAAATCTCTGACTTCACACGTTGCCAAGTCAAGCGTCTCGCCATTTAGCGCTACGTGGATGCCAATCCAATTGGTACTATTGATCACTTTTGCAAAATAGTCAGGGTAACCGTTTTTCCACCAACCTACCTGCGTCTTGTCCGGGTAATACACGCCAGCCAAATAACTGCCTTGCAGCGTGGAACCAGAATAATCCTCTTCAAAATTGGCGCGTTGTCCCATGTGACCATTGCCAATGCTAAAAATACTCTCGGAGATTTCTTGGTATTCAGGGTGAAATCCTTCTTCGATAATCAACCATTCAGCTTGTTTAAAATAATTTTGCATCGTCACCGCTCCTAGGGTCACCAATGTCACAACTTGCAGCGATTTGACCACCCAGTTTGCTTGTCTCAGTACTTCCGGTGAGCCAATGCCCACACAGCGCATGCCAGCGCGCAAAGCAGCCTCTATTCCTGCTTGCGCATCTTCAAACACGATGCAATCGTCAGGTGCGACGCCGAGTTCAGACGCACACAGCATGAAGACCTCCGGATCAGGCTTCGCTTTGGTCACTTTCGTACCATCCACTATCACGTCAAAATAATTAGCTAGGCCGATGCGCTGGATAATTAACTGTGCGTTTTGGCTCGCAGAACCAAGTGCGGTTTTGATCGCCGCGTGTCTAAGCTCCGTGAGCAATGCTTTTGCGCCCGGGAGGATTTCCGATTCATCCATCGTTGAAATGTATTCGATGTACCAGTTGTTTTTCCTTGCCACCATCGCGATTTTCGTCTGATCGTCGGCAAAAACTCCCCCGATTTCTAACAGAATGTCCAGTGAACGCATGCGACTGACACCTTTGAGCCGTTCGTTTTGTTGCGCTGTAAATTTAAATCCAAGTTCTTGTGCGAGGCGTTGCCACGCGAGGAAATGATACTTCGCCGTGTCGACGATGACACCGTCAAGATCAAAGATACAAGCAAGAATTGATTGCATGATCGATTCCCCTTCGTTGTTTCCTTATCAATTACCTGCTATTTGACGTAGGCGAACATTTCTTGAATAATGAGAAGGAATGTAGTAAGTGCACGATTTTTAAGATTATTGGAGGTCAATCGGTGCGTTTCTTACGTAAACACGCAATTTTTTTATTGATTCTCGTTTTTATGATCATCTATCGACTAATCATTTGGCAACACACGCATGTCTATCTGTACGGCGATATGTTTCGTTATGATGCGATGACGCGAAATTTGTTGCTTCATGGGTACATGGGCATCGGCAATCAGCCGGACGCTTATTATACACCTGGCTATTCGCTTTTTTTAGCAATTATTTATAAACTTTCAATGTGGCTTCATGGGGGGCAATTATTGCCGATTGCCCGTGTGGCACATGAGGTATTTTTTGTGCAGCAATTATTTTCAGTAGTGAACATTATACTTGTTTATGTGCTCGCCACGTTACTTGCTAATCGTTACACAGGGATCGCGGCAGCCTTGATGGCATGCTTTTATTTGCCCAATTCATTTGTTGGCGAGTTGCTTTTATCGGAAAACATGTTTGTGCCTTTTTTATTAACGACCCTCCTCATAGCCTATGTGGCACTGCGAAGTCATCGTTATTCCCTTTATATAGTGACGG
>DAIELO010000200.1 GCA_027341705.1 Caryophanales bacterium | reverse complement strand
CTCGGTCTGACTAACCACAGTTTGCACCAGTTCCTTTAATTCACCCTCTAACTCACTCAACTGCACAGGCGCAGGTATAACACCACTTGCAAACTTTTTGAGCATTGCTAATGATCGATGCAGCAGGTTGCCAAGATCATTGGCGAGATCAAAATTCAAACGATCCATAAAGGCCTCAAAGGTGAATACTCCGTCTTGTCCAAAGGAGATTTCTCGCAGCAAAAAGTAGCGCAAGGCATCTGCCCCATACTTATCAATCAGTTGGTTAGGATCAACCACGTTGCCCTTGGACTTGGACATTTTGCCATCTTTCATCAATAACCAGCCGTGACCGACTACCTGTTTTGGTAGTGGAAGATCCAACGCCATCAAGATAATCGGCCAATAAATAGAGTGAAACCTAACGATCTCTTTAGACATCAAATGGACATCCGCCGGCCAAAAATGAGCAAAACGTGCTTCAAGCTCCTGATCTCCTGAAAGATAGCCAAGTGCAGTAATGTAATTAGTCAACGCATCTAGCCACACGTAAATCACATGTTTAGGATTTTCTCGTACGGGAATGCCCCAGTCAAATGTGGTTCGGGACACACATAGATCTTCCAAACCAGGCAATAAGAAATTGTTGAGCATTTCATGCTTTCTGGACTCCGGCACCAAAAAATCAGGATGATCTTCGAAGTATTGAATTAAGCGATCGGCGTATTTTCCCATTTTGAAAAAATAACCCTGCTCTGTCACCCACTCTACTTCACCGCCGCATTCTGGACACTTGCCCGCTTGTAATTGTCGTTCCGTCCAGTATGATTCATCAGGTGTGCAATACCAGCCCTCGTAGTTGTCAAGGTAAATGTCACCTTGTTCCAATAGGCGACTAAAAATTTTTTGCACGACTTGCGTATGACGCGCCTCTGTGGTGCGAATAAAATCATCGTAAGAAATATCTAGCCGACTCCACAACCGCTTAATTCCATCCACAATTTCGTCAATGTATAGCTGTGGCGTCTTCCCCACTGTTTCCGCTTTGCGTTGTAGTTTTTGGCCGTGCTCATCAGTTCCCGTTAAAAAACGCACATCATATCCTTTTAGCCGTTTGTAGCGGGCAAGCGTATCTGCTATCGTCGTCGAATAGGCGTGCCCAATATGTAACTTGTCATTGGGATAGTAAATAGGCGTCGTAATGTAATAAGTGGGTTTTGTCACCATCAAACCTCCACACGGCATAAGAAAAAGTCTCGCCAAACTGCCCAGACGAGATCTTTTCCCCGCTTTTTCCTTTATCGGTCATCGTATCAAAAAAGGCAAGCACTGTCAATTCACAAATCATTCATAAATCATTACTTGCTCCACTCAATCCGGCCACATACTTATGAACATCAAATTGTCTGACTACAGGGTACAAAAACGCGATCAAGGACAACAGAACCGTCAGAATCCCATCCACCAAAATCAGCCACGTAACAGGCACAACATTAGCCATTGCGCCGCCAATCAACATTCCAATCGGACTAATCGCGCTAAATAATGTCCCTAAAAAAGCAAACACTCTACCCATTACCCCTTTCGCAATGACCTGCTGAATCAGTGAAAATAGCGAAGTGTTAGTTAGCCCAATACCCATACCCATCAATAACATGAAAGTAAAGTCCAGAGAAATTAAATGAATCATAGCCATAAACGGTAGCATCACGCCGATAAGCAACATGCTTCCAATCATTACAAATCCAATTCGCACCAACTTACTCACTGGCCCCGAAATAATCGATCCAAGCAGCATCCCTACAGCAAACACCGCATTCAGTTCGCCGAGCAACACTTGATTTTTATGTAGAATAACAGTGACAAACTGCACGAGATAAATATCAAAGGGGGCAAAAAGAAAATTAATAAATGCCCCCACCGGAATTAGAATCATCAGTAATGAAATTCCGTGAATCGCTTGCCATCCTTCGATTAGCTCTTCCTTGACATGCTTAAAATTAAACGGCTTCTTTTCCTTCTTCGGTTCATTTACCCTGATCAATAACAAAGTTGTAGCGGAGATCAAATAAGTAAGCGCATTGATAGCAAATGACACTGTCACACCCTGCCAAGCGATCAACCCCGCACTGATCGCAGGACCTAAAATTTGTGATAATGGCATCATCGCTTGACTTAGTCCATTGGCACTCGGTAACTGCTCACTCGTGACCATGTGTGGCAATAACGCAGAGGCGGCAGGATTGAACAAGGTTGCAACGGCGTTTGAAAAAAAGGTAACCACGATAATTTCCCACGGGCTAAGATCATGCATCAACGACAACACCGTCACAAGCATCGTCAGCAGCAGACGAAAGACATCTGAATACATCATGACACGCCGCTTGCTAGAACGGTCTGCAATCACTCCCGCAATCGGTCCGAGCAAAATCACGGGAACCATCCAGGCAAACCCCACGAGTGACATCAAAAAGGGATTATTAGTCAGCACTTTCATGTCCCATAAAAGCGCAAAGGAATAAACACTGATTCCAATCGCAGAAAGTGTCTGACTGGAAAATAGAGCTAAGAAATTACGATTGGAAAACAGCCTAGATGTTGACTTCAACAAACATCGTTCCCCTCGGTTTGATCTTCTTTATCTTAATGATGACATTGATCAAACCGCAAGAATCTATTGACGGAATAGTTCTCCACCTCAAGTCGGAGCGTTCATTCCTTTTTCTTAAATCGCAACGGTGCCCGTTTGGGACGAGGAT
>DAIELO010000001.1 GCA_027341705.1 Caryophanales bacterium | reverse complement strand
TGGGTGACATCAATTCACGTCGAGGCCGTATTGAAGGCATGGACTCGCGTGCAGGTGCCCAAATTATCCGCGGATTTGTGCCTCTTTCAGAGATGTTTGGCTATTCAACGTCGCTGCGATCGCGCACACAAGGTCGAGGAACATACAGCATGGAATTTTACAGCTATGAAGAAGTTCCGAAAAGTGTAAGTGCAGAAATTATTGCTAAAAATAAAGGAGAATAATCTCTAAATTACAAAGGAGTTGAATTCACTTGGGAAAAGCTAAGTTCGAACGTAATAAACCTCACGTAAATATTGGCACCATCGGTCACGTTGACCATGGTAAAACCACGTTGACTGCGGCCATCACAACCGTGCTTGCACTTCGTGGCGGTGCGCAGGCGATGGCTTATGATGCGATTGACAAAGCACCTGAAGAACGTGAACGCGGTATTACTATTAACACAGCGCACGTGGAATACGAAACTGTTAACCGTCACTATGCACACGTTGACTGCCCTGGTCATGCTGACTATGTGAAAAACATGATTACTGGTGCAGCGCAAATGGATGGCGCGATTCTTGTCGTGTCTGCCACTGACGGACCAATGCCACAAACGCGTGAACATATCCTGTTAGCGCGTCAGGTCGGCGTACCTCATATTGTCGTGTTTCTCAATAAATGCGACATGGTCGATGATGAGGAATTGCTTGAACTCGTGGAAATGGAAGTGCGCGACTTACTTAATGAGTATGAATTCCCTGGCGATGATACCCCAATTATTCGTGGGTCTGCACTTAAAGCACTTGAAGATGCTAAAGGTGAATGGTCGACAAAGATCGATGATCTGATGGTGGCAGTGGATGATTTTATTCCTACACCAGATCGCGATACAGACAAGCCATTCTTGATGCCTGTTGAAGACGTATTTACCATTACTGGTCGCGGAACTGTTGCGACAGGTCGTGTGGAACGTGGACAACTAAAAGTGGGCGACGAAGTTGAAATTGTCGGCTTTGAAGAATTGCCGCGCAAAACAGTTGCTACAGGTATTGAAATGTTCCGCAAATTGCTCGACTTTGCGCAAGCTGGAGACAACATTGGCGCATTGCTTCGTGGCGTGGATCGTAAAGACATTGAACGTGGTCAAGTTATTTGCAAACCAGGTTCCATTAAACCGCACACAAAATTTAAGGCACAAGTATATGTACTAAAAAAAGAAGAAGGCGGACGCCACACTCCGTTTTTTGACAACTATCGTCCACAGTTCTATTTTCGGACAACGGACGTCACGGGCGTCATCACATTGCCTGAAGGCACAGAAATGGTAATGCCTGGCGATAACGTTACGCTTGCTGTTGAATTGATTTCGCCAATCGCCATTGAAGATGGAACACGCTTTGCTATTCGCGAAGGCGGCCGTACTGTTGGCGCTGGTGTTGTTGTTGAAATTACAAAGTAAATAGCTTGTTATTGTGATGAGTCGGGTGCAGTATGTGCCCGACTTTTTGCTGTTTCACAGGATTCATAAATGGCATGCTTGCACACAAGTATGTATAATAGAGCAGATGGTCATTGGGAGGTCGAAAATGGAAGACAATAAAAATAAACGTTGGTCTGAGGTTTGGGACTGGCTCAAGGCGATTATTGTTGCACTAATTATTGCTGAAGGAATTCATTTGTTTATATTGCAACAATTTGTTGTGGATGGAGAATCGATGGATCCTACGCTTGCTAATGGTGAACATTTGATTATCGACTTGGTTCCTTATTATTTTGGGCCACCTAAGCGTGGAGATATCATTGTTTTTCACGCCCCAGACGGACAAGACTGGGTAAAACGTGTGATTGGGCTGCCTGGAGATACGGTGGCTGTAAAGTCAGGAAAATTGATTTTAGATGGCAAGAAAATCAACGAGCCTTATATCAATGGTCCGATGAATCCCTACAATAATTATGGACCTATCACTGTTCCTAAAGGTGATCTTTTTGTGATGGGAGACAATCGCAATATTAGTGAAGACAGTCGTATTATTGGGCCAATTGCAGAATCAAGAGTCATTGGGAGAGTCGACCTAGTGTTCTGGCCGTTTAATGATTTTAAGGCAATTGGGTCAAGTCAAGAAAAATATTTGCCACAATCTTCGCCAAAAGGCTAAAAGGCCTTGAGTTTATTGTAGATATTCAGTATAATTTTATATTGTTGACTTTAGACTGCGATGAAGCAAAAGGTTGCTCATGTATCGACTGCCATATGCGGTACCACTGAGGAAATTTTTGCGGAGTATGTCCAGACCATTGGGCGACGAAGGAGGGAAACATGTGGCAAAACAGAAAATCCGGATCCGTTTGAAAGCGTACGATCACAAACTGCTGGATCAGTCAGCTGAGAAGATCGTCGAAACGGCAAAGCGTTCCGGCGCAGGAGTAGCAGGACCAATTCCGCTACCGACTGACAAGTCGATCATTACGATATTGCGTGCACCGCATAAATACAAGGATTCACGCGAGCAATTTGAAATGCGGACTCACAAACGGCTGATTGATATTCTGAATCCAACGCCGCAGACGGTGGACGCGTTGATGAGACTCGATCTACCTTCAGGCGTAGATATTGAAATTAAATTGTAGTGGTAGGGTTTTACAGGAGGTGCACACATGAAAGGGATTCTTGGACGCAAACTTGGTATGACGCAAGTTTTTCTTGAGAGCGGAAACGTTGTTCCGGTAACGGTTATTGAAGCCGGACCTTGCGTTGTTTTGCAGGTGAAGACCCCGTCGCTGGACGGATACAGCAGCGTACAACTTGGATTTGCTGATAAAAAGCATCCAAATAAACCGCAAGCTGGACACGCCGCAAAAGCGAATACCGTTGCCAAGCGCTACGTACGCGAGATCCGCGGTTCTCTCGACCGTGACTATCAGGTGGGGGAAGAAGTCGTAGCAACAGTATTTCAAGATGGCGAATATGTAGATGTTGTCGGTGTTTCTAAAGGTAAAGGTACCGCAGGTCCAATTAAACGTCACAATCAATCTCGTGGGCCGATGGCTCATGGTTCGAAGTATCATCGCGGAGTAGGTTCGCTTGGTTCTGTTGATGCCAACCGTGTGTTTAAAGGGCAGACGATGGCAGGTCGGATGGGTCATGAACGCGTAACGGTACAAAATTTGCAAGTGGTTAAAATTGATGTGGATAAGAACTTGATTCTGGTCAAAGGTGCGGTTCCGGGACCTAAAAATTCTTTTGTTACGCTCCGCTCGGCGATCAAGAAAGAATCTAAGTGAAAGGAGGGGTAAAACGTGCCAATAGTACCTGTTTATAACATGCAAGGTGAAAAAGTTGGGGACATGGAACTCTCAGATCTAATATGGAACGCTGAGATTCATGATTCTGTCGTGTACGATGCAGTGCAAAGCCAACTTGCCAGTCGCAGGGCTGGAACACACAAGGTGAAAACTAGAGCTGAAGTTCGGGGCGGCGGTCGCAAACCTTGGAAACAAAAAGGCACAGGACGTGCTCGTCAAGGGAGTATTCGTTCACCACAGTGGGTTGGTGGTGGAACTGCACATGGTCCTACACCACGTAGCTATGCGTACCAATTGCCGAAAAAGGTACGTCGTTTGGCGATGAGATCTGTGTTGACTAGCAAAGTAGTTGATGGCGGGTTGATCGTTATTGATGAACTGACATTACCAGGAGCCAAAACGCGTCACATGGTGGCAGCGATGAAAGCACTTGGAATTGATAACAAGGCGTTATTTGTTGATGCGCAAAAGAGTAACGACATCTATTTGTCGACAAAAAACTTGCAAGGCATCTCTTATAGTGCTGCTGATACGATCAATGTCTACGATCTTCTCTGGCACGATCGCTTGGTCATTACCAAGGCCGGCGTAGCCCGTGTTGAGGAGGTGTTTTCAAAATGATGAAAGATCCTCATGACATCATTAAACGACCGGTGATTACGGAATCAGCGACAAGGTTAATGGAAGAGCGTGTGTACGTTTTTGAAGTAGATGGGAATGCCAATAAAATTGAGATTGCAAAAGCAGTCGAAGCAGTGTTTGATGGCGTAAAAGTCCTCAGAGTGAACACGATGTGGGTGCCCGCTAAGAGCAAGCGATTTGGTAAGCATTCTGGATTTACTTCTAAGTGGAAAAAAGCGATGGTTAAGTTTAGCGAAGATTCCACACTTCCAGAGTATTTTTCGTAATAGACGGTTAGCGTAAAGGAGGGAATCAAGTGGCAATTAAAAAATACAAACCAACTTCACCCGGCCGTCGCTTTATGTCAGTGTCTACTTTTGAAGAAATTACGACGGATAAACCGGAAAAGTCGCTGTTGAGGGCGTTGCCGAATAAAGCAGGGCGCAATAATATGGGCCGCATAACCACTCGTCATCAAGGCGGCGGTCACAAGCGACAGTACCGTATCATCGATTTTAAACGTGACAAAGATGGCATACCAGGGCGTGTTGCCACGATCGAATACGATCCAAACCGATCGGCAAGAATTGCACTCATCAATTATGTAGATGGGGAAAAGCGATACATTCTTGCTCCTCATGGGTTGAAGGTCGGAGATGTGATCGAATCTGGTCCAACTGCCGATATTAAGCCAGGTAATGCGTTGCCTTTGATCAACATTCCAGTTGGTACTGTTGTGCACAATGTGGAATTGCATCCGGGAAAAGGCGGGCAAATGGCGAGGGCAGCAGGCGCAGAAGCACAATTGCTTGGTAAAGAAGGCAATTATGTGTCGTTGCGTGTGGCTTCTGGTGAAGTACGCATGGTTCGTAAAGAGTGTCGTGCGACTGTGGGACAGGTAGGTAACCTTGATCACGAGAATATCAACATTGGTAAAGCAGGCCGCTCGCGCTGGATGGGCATTCGTCCGACAGTTCGTGGGGTAGTCATGAACCCGAACGACCATCCACATGGTGGTGGTGAAGGGCGCGCTCCAATCGGACGTAAATCGCCGATGTCACCATGGGGTAAGCCTACACTTGGTAAAAAGACACGTAAGAAAAATCACCCGACCGACAAATATATTGTACGTCGGCGTAAAAAGTAATTTGAAGGGAGGACGGAGATATGGGCCGTTCACTCAAAAAAGGACCGTTTGCGGATGAACACCTGCTCAAAAAGGTCGAGGTCATGAACAATGTTAATGATAAAAAAGTGATCAAGACCTGGTCGAGACGTTCAACAATCTTTCCACAATTTGTGGGTCACACAATCGCTGTACACGATGGGCGTAAACACGTTCCTGTGTACATCAGTGAAGACATGGTTGGACATAAGCTTGGTGAATTCGCACCTACGAGAACCTTTAAGGGTCATGCTGGGGACGAAAAAACCTCGCGTTCACGTTAATTTGTAGATTGGTTATAAGAGGAGGGTGCGCGCAGTGGAAGTAAGGGCAGTAGCCAAGCACATCCGTATTGCACCGCGGAAGATGCGACTCGTAGTCGACTTGATTCGCGGAAAAAAAGTCGGCGAAGCGATTGCCATTCTTAAACACACGCCCAAAGCCGGGTCACCGGTAGTGGAAAAAGTGTTGAAGTCAGCGATGGCGAATGCGGAAAACAATTTTGATTTAGAGGTTGAAAATCTTTACATTAGCAAAATTTTTGTTGATGAGGGTACCACATTAAAGAGGTTTCATCCACGTGCTCAAGGTAGAGCATTTAGCATTATGAAACGTACCAGTCACGTCACTGTTTATGTGAGTGAAAAGTAGGGAGGGATCGACTGGATGGGGCAAAAGATTCACCCGATTGGCATGCGAATTGGCATTATTCGCGACTGGGAGTCAAAGTGGTATGCCAACAAAAAAGAATATAAAGGCTTATTGCTTGAAGACCTCAAGATCAGAGCTTTTATGATGAAACGTTTGAAGGATGCAGCGCTCGCTCGCGTGCTCATCGAACGGGCTGCTAATCGCGTTAACATTACCATTCATACAGCAAAACCAGGAATGGTAATTGGTAAGGGCGGCACTGAAGTGGATAACATTCGCAATCAATTAAATGCGATGACAGGCAAGCGTGTGCATATTAACATTGCTGAAATTAAAAGTCCTGATCTTGATGCAAAATTGGTAGCAGAAAATATTGCACAACAACTAGAGCGTCGTGTTGCATTCCGTCGCGCAATGAGACAGGGAATTCAACGTACGCTTCGCTCAGGCGCAAAAGGGATTAAAGTGCAGGTTTCAGGTCGTTTGGGCGGAGCAGATATTGCACGTTCAGAAGGCTATGCGGAAGGAACAGTGCCGTTACACACATTGCGTGCGGACATTGACTACGCACTCGCTGAGGCACACACCACATACGGACGTATTGGTGTGAAGGTGTGGATCTACCGCGGCGAAATCCTGCCTGTCAAAGCGAAGAAAGGCGCCGAATAGGAGGGTACGAACTATGTTAATGCCAAAACGCGTGTTACACCGAAAAGAGCACCGTGGCCGTATGAAAGGCATGAGTAAGGGCGGCAACGAGGTCACATTTGGTGAATACGGGCTACAGGCGTTAGAGCCAGCATGGGTGACCAACCGCCAGATTGAAGCCGCTCGTATTGCGATGACTCGTTACATCCGCCGCGGAGGCAAAGTTTGGATTAAAATTTTCCCGAGTAAACCAGTGACTGCAAAGCCGGCTGAAACTCGTATGGGAAGTGGTAAAGGGTCTCCAGAGCAATGGGTAGCCGTTGTCAAACCAGGCCGCATACTTTTTGAGCTTGCGGGCGTTCCTGAAGAAGTGGCAAGAGAAGCGCTTCGTCTGGCTTCGCATAAATTGCCGATCAAGACGAAAATTGTGGAACGTGTTGTTGGAGGTGCGCCGAATGAAAGTGAATGAACTCCGTGATCGAACGGATACAGAACTGCAAGGTGAAATTGGCGCCCTAAAAGTTGAACTGTTTAATTTACGATTTCAGTTAGCGACAGGTCAGCTTGAAAACCCTATGCGAATTCGTGAAGTGCGCAAAGCAATAGCACGCTGTAAGACGATTTTGCGTGAGCGGGAATTGGGGATCAGCTTAGGATAGGAGGAATGCGCAGTGAGCGAAGATCGTAATTACCGTAAAGTACGTATGGGCACAGTAGTGAGCGACAAAATGCAAAAGACGATTGTCGTGTCGGTGGAAACCATCAAGCCCCATCCACTTTATGGCAAACGAGTAAAGCACACAAAGAAGTATAAGACTCATGATGAATTGAACGAAGCCAAAATTGGCGATACCGTAAGAATCATGGAAACCCGTCCGCTGAGCAAAGATAAGCGGTGGCGATTGCTTGAAATCGTGAAGCGTGCGGAAATACTTTAGTTCGTGCGGGCTAGCGAGAGGAGGTAAGTATTGTGATTCAACCACAAACCAGGTTGGTCGTGGCAGATAACTCTGGAGCAAAAGAGATTATGTGTTTTCGAGTGCTAGGTGGATCAAACAGAAAAACGGCTAACATCGGGGACATCATTGTCGCAGCTGTAAAAAGTGCAACACCAGGTGGCGTTGTCAAGAAAGGCGATGTGGTGAAAGCTGTCGTTGTTCGTACTAAACGAGGAATGCGCAGGGATGATGGTTCTTACATCCGCTTTGATGAGAATGCGGCAGTTATTATTCGGGAAGACAAAACCCCGAGGGGCACGCGCATTTTTGGGCCAGTAGCAAGGGAATTGCGCGAGCGAGATTTTATGAAGATTATATCGCTAGCACCAGAAGTGATTTAGTAAAGTGGGCGTGCGGGAGGTGGCAAAATGACGCAGCCAAAGTTGAATGTGAAAACTGGCGACGAAGTCATTGTGATCGCGGGTAAGGATAAGGGCAAAACCGGTAAAGTTATCGCGGTATTGCCGAAGGCGAATCGCGTGGTGGTTGAAGGTGTAAGCATGATAAAACGCCATACGAAACCTGGATTTAAATATCCTGATGGCGGAATTATTGAACGCGAAGCGCCAATTCACAAATCCAATGTGATGATTGTTGACCCTAAGACTGGGAAACCGACGCGTATTGGATACAAGTTCTTAGAAGATGGTACCAAAGTGCGTTTCGCAAAAAAATCTGGCGAAGTGCTCGATAAGTAACCAGGTCAAGATTGAGGTGAGAAGATGGCAAGACTGCGTGATTTGTATAATGAGAAAGTCGTTTCATCATTGATGAAGCAGTTTGATTACAAAAGTGTCATGCAAGTCCCCCGCATTGAAAAAGTGGTTATCAACATGGGTGTGGGTGAGGCCGCGCAAAACGAAAAAATTATCGATTTTGCGGTTTCTGATTTGACCTTGATATCTGGTCAAAAACCAGTGGTAACCAAAGCGAAAAAGTCGATTGCAGGCTTTAAGCTGCGTGCTGGTCAGAAAATCGGTGTGAAGGTAACACTTCGTGGCGAGCGGATGTACCACTTTCTTGATAAGCTCTTTAATGTGGCGCTGCCACGTGTGCGCGATTTTCGCGGCGTGTCTCCGAAATCATTCGATGGACGAGGTAATTACACGTTAGGCGTGCGGGAACAATTGATTTTCCCTGAAGTAGAGTATGACAAAATTGATAAAATCCGCGGGATGGATGTCGTAGTGGTATCCACCGCAGGTACAGACGAGGAAGCGCGTGCACTGCTCACTGAGCTTGGTATGCCTTTCCGTCAATCTTAAGGGACAGGAGGTTACGTTGTGGCCAAAAAATCCATGATTATCAAAGCGCAACGCCCCCCCAAGTTTAGCAGTCGGGCTTATACGCGTTGCCAAAGGTGCGGACGTCCGCACTCTGTACTTCGCAAGTATGGAATTTGCCGGATCTGCTTTCGCGAACTGGCGCATCAAGGCCAATTGCCCGGCGTAACAAAGGCCAGTTGGTAAGGTTTTTTTGAAAGGAGGCTTCCAGCGATGGTGATGACAGATCCGATTGCCGACATGTTGACGCGGATTCGCAACGGCAACATGGTCGGACATGAAAAAATTGATATTCCAGGATCAAAAATCAAATTAGCGATTGCACAAATCCTCAAAGAAGAGGGGTATGTACGCGACGCTGAATTTATTCCTGACACTAAGCAAGGAACAATACGTGTGTATTTGAAATATGGACCCAATAGTGAGCGAGTCATCACAGGGTTAAAGCGAATTAGTAAACCTGGATTGCGTATTTACGCAAGAGCAGAAGAATTGCCACGTGTGCTTGGCGGTCTTGGTATTGCTATTGTGTCAACATCACATGGCATCATGACAGATCGTAAAGCAAGACAAAAGCAAGTGGGCGGAGAAGTACTCTGCTACATTTGGTAAGGATAATGAACTAGCAAGGCAGGAGGTGTAAATAGTGTCCCGTATCGGCAAAAAACCTGTTCCCATTACACAGGGGGTTGAAGTCAAACTGGAAGGCAATCTGCTAACAGTTGCTGGCCCTAAGGGAACACTTAGCCGCGAGTTGCATCCGGACATGATTGTGCGCATTGATAGCGAGCAGATTGTTGTCGAAAGGCCGTCTGAGTCGAAAAAGCATCGCAGCTTACATGGCACCACTCGCAGCGTGGTATTTAATATGGTCGAAGGTGTATCGAACGGCTATCAGAAAGTATTAGAGCTAGTAGGTGTAGGCTATCGTGCCGCCAAGACTGGCAACAATGTTACAATGTCGTTGGGTTTTTCTCACCCAGTAGAAATTGTGGCTACAGATGGCATAGAACTTGAAGTGCCAGCTAACAATCGCTTAATTGTAAAGGGCATCGACAAAGAACAAGTCGGTACTTTTGCCGCGAAAATCAGAGATATACGTAAGCCGGAACCTTATAAAGGCAAAGGCGTTCGCTATGAAGGTGAAAGAGTCCGTCAAAAAGCCGGTAAGACTGGCAAGAAGTAGGAGCGTGGAACTATGATTACGAAACCGGATAAGGATGCAGTTCGCAAGCGTCGTCACTACAGGATCCGTCGTCGTTTGACTGGTACCCAGGTGAGACCTCGTCTCAACGTTTTCCGTTCGGAACAGCACATCTACGCGCAAGTGATTGACGATGTGGCCGGGCGTACGATCGTATCTGCCTCCACAGTGGAGAAAAATGTGCGCGAACAAGTGAAGCACGGTAACACTGTTGAAGCAGCTCAGGTGGTAGGTAAGCTAGTGGCTGAGCGAGCGATCGAAAAGGGTATTAGTGCAGTTGTGTTTGATCGAGGCGGTTATTTGTATCATGGCCGGATTCAAGCATTAGCCGATGCAGCTCGTGCAATTGGGCTTGACTTTTAATCAAGCGAAAAGGAGGGAATTTCGCTCGTGCTTATTGACCCAACTAATTTGGATTTATCAGAACGCGTAGTAGCAATTAACCGCGTGGCAAAAGTGGTAAAAGGCGGTCGTCGCTTTAGTTTTAGCGCACTTGTCGTCGTGGGTGATGCTCACGGATATGTTGGCGCAGGACTTGGCAAGGCTTCAGAAGTGCAGGAAGCTGTACGAAAAGGTGTAGCGGATGCGAAAAAGAACTTAATTCGGGTCCCTATGGAAGGTACAACTGTACCCCATCGAATTACAGGTCGCTTTGGAGCGGGTAGGGTGTTAATTCGTCCTGCACGTGAAGGTACTGGTGTTATCGCTGGTGGACCTGTTCGTGCCGTTTTAGAATTGGCAGGCGTAAAGGATATTGTCACTAAATCTTTGGGGTCATCAAATGCTATTAACATGGTGCACGCCACGCTTCAAGGGTTAAAGTTGTTGAAGCGTCCTGAAGATGTAGCCGCACTTCGCGGAATTCCATTAGAAGATTTGCCACGCTAGGAGGACATGATGGTGAAGCAATTGGAAATCACGTTGGTTCGCAGTACCATCGGGCGAAATGAAAAACAACGAGCCACCGTCCGTGCGCTGGGTCTTCGTAAAATGCATCAAAAAGTGGTGCATAATGATACTCTGAGCATTCGCGGAATGGTAGGAAAAATTAGTCACCTCGTCACATGCACTGAAATCGAGGAGTAAGGCGAGCTGGAGGGATTCTATTATGAAACTGGACGAGTTGCGACCTGCGCTAGGCTCGCGTACGAGCAGAAAACGCCTTGGCCGCGGCATAGGTTCGGGTCATGGCAAAACTTCAGGACGCGGACACAAAGGCCAATGGGCGCGTTCCGGCGGTGGCGTAAGACCAGGATTTGAAGGTGGGCAAACTCCACTTTTCCGACGTCTTCCAAAACGCGGGTTTTCGAATTACCCATTCAAGAAGGAATGGAGCATCGTCAATATCGCTCAGCTTGATAGGTTTTTGACCGGAACTGAAGTGACACCTGATCTTTTATGGGAATTAGGGATTGTCAAGCAAGTGAAAGATGGCATAAAAATTTTGGGGGATGGGGATCTTTCGGTAGCGCTGAACGTTAGGGCACACGCTTTTTCTGAATCTGCAAAGGAAAAAATCGTGGCTGCTGGTGGCACTGCCGAGGTGATCTAATATGCTACATTCATTAAGAAGATTTTGGCAAGCAAAAGATCTTCGAAAAAGAGTGTTGTTTACGTTACTTTTCCTGGCCATTTATCGCATTGGCGCTGTTATACCAGTACCAGGCGTGAACGCGCAAATGTTGCAGTCAATGGCGGGAAAGAGTCCGTTAATCGGCATATTGAACACATTCTCTGGTGGCGCATTGTATAACTTCTCTATTTTTTCGATGAGTATCTACCCATATGTTACGGCATCAATTGTGGTGCAACTCTTGCAAATGGGAGTGATAAAACAGTGGGAAGACTGGTCGAAAGAAGGTGAGACTGGTCGAGTTAAGCTCAATCAGTGGACGCGTTATTTGACAATAGTATTAGGGTTAGTTCAATCTGTTGCGTTAACGTTTTCGTTTAGCCGCGAAATTGGGTCTGGGTTTATCACAGATCCAAGTCTATGGACTTATGCTGTCATTGCCATTACGATGACTGCTGGAACTACGCTGTTGATGTGGATGGGTGAACAAATTACTGACAAAGGTGTTGGTAACGGCATCTCAGTGATCATTTTTCTCAGCATCTTGTCACGCGTGGAGGTTATTATCCCGCAAGTCTACAGTAACTGGTTTTATGCGCACCCAGATCAATTGTTTTTGAACATTATCAAGGTGGTACTCTTACTTGTCGGGTTGTTGCTGATTACAACATTTATTGTCTATGTACAGCAGGCGGTGCGCAGAATTCCTGTGCAGTATACGCGGCAACAAATTGGCATGAAGGTGTATGAAGGACAAACCACACACCTTCCGTTAAAGGTGAATGCAGCGGGTGTGATTCCTATTATTTTTGCTACTTCTGTACTGTTTTTTCCTACGATTATTGCTCAATTCTTTCGGGGTAATAATGTGGCGAATTGGATTATAAGCGTGTTTACACCCACGTCTAATTGGTTTGTCGGTCTTGAAGCAGTTTTGATCATTGCATTTACTTTCTTCTATGCATTTATTCAGATCAATCCGCAGCAACTGGCAGAGAACATGCAGAAGAGTTCTGGTTATATTCTGGGAATTAGGCCTGGAAAAGACACGGAAGATTACTTGTCGCGATTGATTAACCGACTCTCTCTGATCGGCGGATTGTTTCTGGCAGTAATATCGGTTGTTCCGACAATTGTCTCAGCGATGACAGGGCTTAGTGGGATTGTGTACTATTTCGCGGGAACTTCATTGTTGATTGTCGTGAGCGTACTGCTTGATACGGTGAAGCAGTTGAAGGGCCAGATGTTACAACGCAGTTATAAAGGATTTATTCGCTAGAGAGATGATGAGGGGGGAATCGAAATGCAGGTAATTTTCTTGGGCTTGCCTGGCGCAGGTAAGGGAACGCAGGCGGCAAGTATCACGGATGAATTTCTTATCCCCCACATTGCCACGGGTGATATATTCCGTGCTGCAATTGCTGCTAAGACACCACTTGGTGAAGAAGTTAAAGGTTTTTTGGATCAAGGGTTGCTAGTACCTGATCAGTTGACGATCCGGATTGTGCGTGAACGGTTATTGCATGCGGATGCAGCACAGGGATTTTTGCTTGATGGATTTCCAAGAACGATTGCCCAAGCTGAGGCGTTAGATGCAATGTTGGAAGCGGAACAACTACCGCTTACTCACGTGTTGTATTTGGAAGTCTCTGAGGATGAGTTACATGCACGACTTACCGGTCGTAGAGTATGTCCTAAGTGCGGTGCATCGTACCATGTGACGTTAAATCCGCCAAGTGAAAAAGATGTTTGTGATCGTTGCAAAAGCGCATTAGTACAGCGTGAGGATGATCGCCCTGAAGCAGTTACGGTGCGATTGCGAGAAAACCTAGGTAGAACTGGGGAACTCGCTCAGTATTACGAACAACGCGGATTACTGACTCGCATTCAGGGTGAAAATCCAATCAGCGAAGTCTATGAGACGATTCGTCAAGCGCTTCGGGGGCGAGCAGAGTGATTACAACCAAATCCAAGCACGAGTTGGAGATCATGCGTGAAGCAGGCAGGATAGTGGCGATGGCGCATGCTGCAGTCAAACAACTTATTGCGCCAGGCATTACCACAAGGGAACTTGATGCCGAAGTGGAAAAGGTAATTCTTCAGGCAGGTGCGACGCCATCATTTAAAGGCTATCAGGGATTTCCTGCGGCGATCTGTGCTTCTGTCAATGAAGAATTGGTGCATGGGATTCCGAGCTCGAAAAAATTGCATGATGGTGATATCATTTCAGTCGATATAGGCGCGTACTACAAGGGCTACCATGGAGATTCTGCAAACACGTTTGCGGTAGGTAAGATTTCCATTGAAGCACAAAGGCTTTTAGAAGTGACGGAAGCTTCCTTGTTCGAAGGTATTAAAATGGCGAAATCCGGAAATCACTTGTCAGATATCTCGCATGCAGTGCAGGTCTATGTGGAGGCAAAGGAGATGTCCATCGTCCGTGATTATGTAGGACACGGTATTGGGCGGGAGATGCATGAACCGCCACAAGTGCCTAATTACGGGCTACCAGGACGGGGAATTCGCCTTCGGCCAGGCCATGTGCTTGCGATTGAACCCATGGTAAACTTAGGAGGGCCGGATGTCCGGACGCTTGCCGATAATTGGACAGTAATCACAGAAGACGGGTCGTTGTGTGCACATTTTGAGCATACCGTGGCTATTACTGAAGAAGGACCCGAAATTCTGACGGCGCTTTAAGAACACCTGGGAGATCGACAAGTGAAGGAGGTGCGGCCAATTGGCTAAGGATGATGTCATTGAAGTTGAAGGAAAAGTTGTGGAACCACTTCCTAACGCTATGTTTCGTGTAGAATTGGAAAATGGACACAAAATCCTTGCACATGTATCAGGAAAGATTCGCATGAATTACATCAAAATATTGCCTGGCGATCGAGTAACGGTGGAGTTATCACCGTATGACTTGTCGCGTGGGCGGATTACCTATCGTTACAAGTAGGCAATACAGTTAAGGGAGGTTGCAGCCATGAAAGTCCGTCCATCGGTAAAGCCTATGTGCGAAAAATGCAAAGTAATTCGACGCAAGGGGCAAGTCATGGTGATCTGTGAAAATCCGAAACACAAGCAACGACAAGGTTAAGTCTAGATCTAGGAGGTGCCCATTATGGCTCGTATCGCAGGCGTGGACTTGCCTCGCGACAAACGTGTCGAGATCGGATTGACGTACATTTACGGTATTGGTCGTCCTACGTCAAATATGATTCTCGAGAAAACAGGAATTAATCCAGATACTCGCATTCGCGAACTTTCGGACGAAGAAGTACAAAAACTTCGTGACGAAATTGAAAAGACACACAAAGTGGAAGGCGATTTGCGTCGCGAACTCGCCATTAACATCAAGCGATTGATCGAGATCGGTTCCTTTAGAGGAATGCGTCACCGCAGAGGACTTCCTGTGCGCGGACAACGAACGAAGACCAATGCGCGGACACGCAAAGGGCCACGTCGTACAGTGGCTGGCAAAAAGAAATAGGGAGGGTATGACGTGGCCACGACTAAAGGAAAGCGCAAGACAGCTACTGCGACGCGAACTAAAAAACGTGATCGGAAAAACGTGGAGTCCGGGATCGCTCATATTCGTTCCACATTTAACAATACGATTGTGACGATTACCGACACAACGGGAAATGCAATTAGCTGGTCAAGCGCTGGTTCACTAGGGTTCAAGGGTTCTCGGAAAAGCACACCATTCGCAGCGCAAATGGCTGCAGAAGCGGCTGCTAAAGTTGCACAAGAGCATGGCATGAAAGCATTAGAAGTGTTTGTAAAAGGACCTGGGGCGGGTCGAGAAGCAGCGATACGTTCCTTGCAATCTGTAGGTCTAGAAGTGTCTGTGATCAGGGATGTTACACCCATTCCACATAACGGGTGCCGTCCGCCAAAACGCCGTCGTGTTTGATGTCGGCTAGAATGTTTAAATCTACTAGGAGGTGTCCATACTAGAATGGCAAGATATACTGACCCCGTGTGTCGGCTTTGCCGCCGTGAAGGTACAAAGTTGTACTTGAAGGGGGAGCGTTGCTACACTGACAAATGTGCCATTGATCGTCGTGGATATGCACCAGGTGCACACGGTCAATCGCAAGGTCGCCGTCGTTCCAGTGAGTACGGATTGCAAATGCGTGAGAAGCAAAAAGCGCGCCGCATGTATGGAGTGTTAGAAGGTCAATTCCGTGCGTATTACCAAAAAGCAGCACGTCGTAAAGGGATTACAGGGGAAAACTTGTTGCAAATGTTAGAGACTCGTTTAGACAATGTGGTGTATCGCTTGGGTTATGCTAGCTCTCGTCCTGAAGCGCGCCAACTTGTCAAACATGGTCATTTTATGGTCAATGGGCGTCGCGTAGACATTCCATCTTACGCTTTACGCATTGGTGAAACTGTATCGATTAACGAGAAAATTATGAGCAGTCCAAAATTCAAGGAACTTCTTGAAAATGTTGCAAACAAGACAGTAATAGGTTGGTTGGATCGCGATGTGGAGAAACACACAGGCAAAATGATGCGCTTACCAAGCCGTGATGAAATCGATGCACCAGTTACTGAGCAGCTCATTATTGAATTTTATTCGCGATAATCGACTAAAGTTCGTCATGTTCGCTTCATGACAAGATCCCCAACAGACAATGGCTTTGCCCTAAGGGAGGGTTGTGTGGATGATCGAACTGGAAAGGCCGCGCATAGAAATCGATGTGATCAGCGAGGATGAGAAATACGGCCGCTTCATTGTTGAGCCACTGGAACGAGGTTATGGAACGACGCTTGGCAATTCACTCAGGCGTGTGCTTCTGTCATCATTACCAGGTGCGGCTGCGACATCAGTAAAAATTGAAAGTGTTTTGCACGAATTTTCAACGATACCCGGAGTGGTGGAAGATACGACGGAGTTCATTTTGAACCTAAAGCGATTAGCGCTTAAGATTCATTCCGATGAGGTCAAGAAATTAGTGATCGAAGCGGATGGTGGGGGAGAAATACGCGCCGGAGATATTCGTGCAGATTCTGATGTTGAAATTCTTAATCCAGAACTGCACATCGCGACACTAGCGGAAAATGCACATTTGTATGTAGAAGTTACCGCGAAAACGGGAACGGGTTATGTTCCTGCGCATTTGAACAAGGATGATGAACAAGAGATTGGCGTTCTGCCGATTGATTCCATCTTCTCTCCGATTTACCGGGTGAACTTTCAAGTGGAGAACACTCGTGTTGGTCAGGTGACGGACTTTGACAAACTGATTATAGAAGTTTGGACAGACGGTACCTACCAACCGGACGAAGCGATTAGTCTGGCGGCTAGTATTTTGTCGCAACACTTGTCACTTTTCACGGCACTTACTAATCACCCGCACGAGCGGGAGGTATTGGTGGAGAAGAGTGAAGAGAAAAAAGACAAGGCGCTGGATATGACAATTGAAGAATTGGATCTTTCTGTAAGATCATATAATTGTCTGAAACGCGCAGGTATTAATTCGGTGCAAGAGTTGTGCTCGCGAACCGAAGAAGAAATGATGAAGGTTCGCAACTTGGGCCGTAAATCGTTAGAAGAAGTAATTGAAAAACTCGAACGTTTAGGACTGGATTTAAGGCAAGAAGACTAGTATCAGAGTTGGCGATAAGGAGGTAAGCGCAAGTGGCACTTGGATACCGGAAATTAAATCGGCGTACAGGGAACCGCGAGGCGTTGATGCGCAGCCTAGTGACTGATCTTTTCATGTATGGGCGCATCCGCACGACGGAAACCAAAGCGAAGGAACTGCGTAAGTTAGCGGATAAGATGATTACCCTTGCGAAACGCGATGATTTGCACTCACGCCGTCTTGCAGCCCGCTATGTCTTGAAGGAAAAAGTGGACGGCGAAGACAGCAAGAATGTACTGCAGTATTTGTTTACTGAACTAGGACCCCGTTTTCAAGAACGTCAGGGTGGCTATACCCGAATTCTCAAACTCGGACCAAGACGTGGCGATGCTGCAGAAATGGTGTATATCGAGTTAGTAGACTAGGCGCAAGGATGGAATTTCCATATGTCAAATTGACGCTGGAATATGACGGTACAGATTTTCACGGCTTTCAGCGTCAGACGGGTTTGCGGACTGTGCAAGGAGTACTGGAAGAATGGTTGACGCGCACTGCTGGCCAATTAGTGGAAGTAGCAGGTGCTAGCCGAACTGACGCGGGCGTTCATGCGCGTGCGCAGGTGGTACAATTTCTTGCTGCACCAGTTCCCATACCGGCAGAGAAATTATTGATGTATGCAAAAGGGACACTTCCACGAGATATAGTGGTAAAAAAAGTGGAAAAAGTCTCTGAAGAGTTTAATGTTCGTTCAGATGCTCGCTGGAAGACTTATCGTTACGTATTGGACTTAGGCCATGTGCCGAATGTCTTTATGCGAAGGTATGCTGTTCATGTTTCACAGCGATTAAATGAGACTGCCATTCAGGACGCGGCACTTCAGTTGGTGGGAACACATGATTTTTCAAGTCTTTGTGCCGCTCGCGCGCAGCAGGAAATGAAGGTGCGCACGATTTATCAAATAACGTGCCAAAGACAGACGAATGACCTGATGTTTATTGACGTATCAGGTAACGGATTTTTGCATCATATGGTGCGAAACATTGTGGGTACGTTGATCGCCGTAGGACGCAACAAAATTGCGGTTGATGCAATTCCAAAAATATTGGAAGCAAAAGATCGTCGGGCGGCAGGACCTACTGCTCCTGCTCATGGGTTAACATTATGGCACATTGAGTATCATGTCGATTGGTCTTGACGAGATGTAATTAATAGAGTTAAACTTAAATTTAGTGCTTATTCGTTATTTTAGGAGGGATAGCCATGCGGACTACGTACATGGCGAAGCCGGGTTCCGTGGAGCGTAAGTGGTATGTGGTGGATGCAGCAGGCAAGCGCGTTGGACGTTTAGCGACGGAAATTGCAACGATTTTGCGTGGTAAACATAAACCAGAATACACTCCCCATGTGGATACGGGTGACTTTGTAATCGTCATTAATGCTGAAAAGGTCGTTTTTACAGGGAATAAGTTAGAGCAAAAGTTCTACTATCGTCATTCAGGTTACCCTGGCGGCTTAAAATCCGTGAAAGCGGCTGATATGTTAATACGGCATCCGGAACGAGTGATGGAAAAGGCAATAAGAGGTATGTTGCCTCATACTCGTTTGGGTGATGACCAGTATCGCAAGTTGAAGGTTTATGCAGGTTCAGAACACCCCCATGATGCACAACAACCAGTCAAATGGTCGGTGCAGTAATTGGGATTGGTAAAGGAGGTTTAAGGGTTGGCGCAAATTCAATATATCGGAACAGGCAGAAGAAAGACTTCCGTCGCGCGCGTTCGTTTGGTGCCTGGTGATGGCCATGTTGAGATTAACCGTCGGACTATGGATGAGTATTTTGGCTTGGAAACCTTAAAATTGATTGTTAAGCAACCGCTCATTGTAACGAATACACTGTCTAACTACAATGTATTAGCTAATGTGCGCGGTGGCGGGTTTTCAGGACAAGCGGGAGCGATCCGTCACGGTATCGCCAGAGCGCTATTAAAGGTCGATCCTGATCTTCGGTCTGCATTGAAGCGAGAGGGCTTCCTTACTCGCGATGCACGCATGAAAGAACGGAAAAAATATGGCTTAAAAGCTGCGCGTCGTGCACCACAGTTCTCCAAACGCTAATTATCAGGAGACATGGCGCAAGCATCAGGCACTCCAATTAAGGAGTGCCTTTTTGTTGAGGCGAAAAGTGATACAATAACGAGGGCTTAATGGTGAATAAGGAGGGATTTTTGTGTCAGAAATCACAAAAGAAATAATTCTCGATGCGTTAAATGAGGTGGAAGATCCAGAAGTCCATCGCAGTATTGTAGAGATGAATATGGTGCGTAGTGTGAAAATTCAAGGTTCGCGTGTCAGTGTGGAAGTGGTGCTAACGATCACAGGTTGCCCGCTGCACAACGTAATTGAAAATCAGGTGAGAGAAGCTCTGCTTGCCGTGCCTGGCGTGTCTGATGTGGATTTGACAATCGGTACGATGACAGATGAGGAAAGAGAGCAATTCGCGAAAAAATTGCGTGGAACAGACGCAAACCAATCGCCATTACTAGATCCTGATGTGAATACGGCATTTATCGCTGTGGCGAGCGGTAAAGGTGGCGTAGGCAAATCTACTGTTACAGCGAATTTGGCAGTGGCGCTCGCAAAAAAGGGTTTACGCGTAGGCGTGATTGACGCAGATATTTATGGTTTTTCCTTGCCTAACATTTTTGGTGTCACTGAGATCAAGCCTGCCATTGTGGAAGACTTGATTATGCCTGTGCAAACACATGGGATCAAATTAGTAAGTATGCAATTTTTTGTCCCAGGCAATCGCCCGGTTATATGGAGAGGCCCAATGTTGGGGAAAATGTTAAAGAATTTCTTTCAAGAGGTGCATTGGGGTGAACTGGATGTCCTGTTGTTAGATTTACCACCTGGCACAGGTGATATGGCATTAGATGTTCACAGTTTGCTACCAAAGAGCAAAGAACTGATCGTGACCACGCCTCAAAATACTGCGGCTGATGTGGCAGTGCGTGCGGGCGTGCTGGCACGTCAAGTCAAACATGACATCCTAGGTGTCATTGAAAACATGGCTTATTATATCTGTGATCATTGTGGTGAGCGGCATTATATTTTCGGACAAGGTGGGGGAGCCACTGTTGCGGAGCAGTTGGAGACGGACATGCTGGCTCAGATTCCTCTCGCAAAATCGGCGGATGAGCAACTAGGAATTTTCGCAGATGATTCCATGCAAGCCGAGGTGTTTGCCAATCTTGCTGATCATATGATTGAGGTTTTGAACATGGACTTGATTCAAATCTAAATCCTGTGTATACTGCAAGCACACACTTGCGCAAGTGATAGCTTGCATGCAATTGCAAGGAGGTGATTAAATTGACGGGAGATACTCATTCCGTGCATGAAGAAGACACACACAGACGTATTCTTAATGCGGCGCTGGAGGAATTTACTCATCATGGCTTTAAGGGAACTAGTACCAGAGCCATTTCTGAACGTGCTTGTGTCAATGAAGTCACGCTATTTCGGCATTTTGGGAGCAAAGTGGAAATGTTGAAAGAAGCGGTAGAGGATGCCGTTTTGCAGATGCGCGTACCTACTGAAATTGAAGCGTATATTACCATGCCATTTCGTGACGGATTTGGTCTATTGCTTAAAGATTATTTAATGCAACTGACGAATCGAAGTGATATTTTGATGCTAGGAATGACAGAATCTTTTTCTCACTTAGTGGTGGTGTCAGCTTTAGTTCATTTTTTTAGTAAAATGCGCACGTTGTTGATTGATTACTTTGTAGAAATGAATGCACAAGGTAGGATGAAACAAGCTGATTATCCCGTGTTGACGCAATCGATCATTTCTACGTTACATGCTACACCAGTGATGCGCAAGCGGGCACCGGCAGAGGTAACGGCGAATTTAACAGATGAACGGATTCTTGCGATGCTAGTGGATTTAGTGGCGAGTGCGTACAGTTTAGAAGAGTAATTTATTGGGAAAAAAGGCGCAAATCCTATTCAGGATTGCGCCTAACTTCCACCTGAGTCACTACCGCTTCCAGAACTGTCCTCACTGCCGCCACCGCCACCACTATCCTGCGAGCTATCTTCCTTTCCAGAACTGCTTTTACCTTGTTGCTTAGAACCTGTCATATTTTCTTTTTGACCACCTGCAGTTTCTTTCACCGCTTGTTTTAGGCTATCCATAAATAACAAGCGAAATGTGGGCTGATCTAATGCTTCTGTCATAATTTTCATTACTTCTTTGCGATATTCAGGGCTTTTTAGTAAATCGAACTGCATTTGTTGAAAATCAGACGATTTCATCAATGCTAATAATTCTTTTTGATATTCGGGATCTTTCATGAGTTTCTTTTGTAAATCTGTCATTTGCGGACGAGCTGCCTCTACCATGGAGGCGGAAAACTGTGGATCCTTCATGGCTTGACTGAGGAATGTTTTTTTCTGGTCTTCTGTTTTTACAATTTTTTCAACAGCTTTTTGTACATCTACTTCACTGATGGCAGCAGATCGTTTAAAATCTGGACTGGAAATGGTATCTTTTAATGTGGTGGTACCTTCTTTGCTGTGCAAGATGTCAAGCACCATGGCTTTGATCTGCGGATAGCCAGAAGTGCTACTGGTTTCTGATTGGTTGGAATTACTACTTTCTGTATTGGTACTTCCTGATGCGCTAGCGGAACCACAACCTGTAAGTAACAGGCTGCTTATCAATAGGATACTGGACGTCCTTTGTTTGAAGAGAGGATTCATCTAACGTGTCCTCCTTTCTAAACCTACTATGTCCAGCTTAGACGGTGTTATGCAATGCATGTCAAACAGGTCAATATTAATCGGGTAGAATTGTGGGAGATGTGTATGAATATTAAAATGTTATCAAAACTAGTCGGACAAACCATTTTGATTGGAGTGGTACTGGGACTTATTTTTGCATTAATAGGCTGGCCAGCAAAAATGCTCTGGTATCGAGGGATGATTGTTGGTGGGTTTGTCAGTGTTGCCGTTGCATTGATGGGATTCTGGGCATACCTGACCCTTAATTTTATTATGCAAACGCTGATGCCACCAAGGGTGTGGATGTGGTTTCAGGCATTGATTGTCGTGGTGGCTGTGGTAGATGTGGTGTATTTCTTTCCTCAACTGATTACCAATTTACCGACAGGATTGTCACTTCCACCAGGTAATTATTTGTGGCAAATTTTACTGCCGCTTGGGTTAGCATTCGTGGTTGCGTTGGTGAAAATCCGCATGACTAATCGTGCGGCGTTTATACCGGCTATATTTTTCATGTATGTGTTCACTGGTGTGGAGTGGATGCCTGCACTCTTTTTGGCACATGTGTGGAGACTGGCAGGTCTGGTTTGGATGATTTTATTTGTTTGCAATATCTTTTTAATTTTGATTCTTGGAAAATTGGCAAGAAAGCCCTCTCATGCATGAGGGCTTTCTGCTTTGGGCTCGTGTTGTTCTATAATTAACTATTGTACTCGCGTGTGAGATTCTACGCCGGAAATGAGTTCGGAAACGGTGACGAACTGAAAGCCTTTCGCACGTAATCCATCGATGATCGCAGGTAATGCCATCGCTGTTTGTTTGGCAGAATCACTGGCGTGCATGAGAATGATATCCCCTGGAATGGCTCTCGTCACTACGCGATCAATCATGAATTGTACTCCGGGATTTTTCCAATCTAGAGAATCAGTATTCCACTGTATCACTGTATAACCCATTTGGTTTAATAGGCGAAGTACACGCGTGTCAAAGTCTCCATTGGGCGTGCGCACTAGCGTGGGTTTTAGGTTCAGTACCTCTTTGAAACTGTGATCTGCTTTACCCATCTGTTCGCGAATCCAGTTGTTCGATTGCTCGCTAAAATCCTTGTGCATATAGCCGTGACTGCCAATTTCAAATCTCATCGTTTTGATTTGTTTTGCGATCTCTTGATGGTGCATGATCCAAGGACCTGACAAGAAAAAGGTGGCTTTTTTCACGTTTTTAGATTTTAATACGTTAAGTATGGGAGTTGGCATTTTTTCTCCCCAGGAAATGTCAAAAGTAAGCGCCACCACTTTTTTGGCAGTATCGACCTTGTACACTGCGCTTGGCACATTGGGAGTAGCGGGGTTAGCTGCAAAAGCAGGAGTGGCAATGGGGAGCAGGAGTAGTAGAGCGCAAGTAGCCATCAACGTAATTGGTTTTTTAAACAAACTAGCACCTCCAAGTTAAGTGTCAGTAGCCAGTTTGTGCAACGTCGAGTGGGATCATACAATAGAGAGAGAACGTGAGGTGATTGGTATATTATTTTATGGAAGAATGAACCAATATTTGCGGATTTCATTGCTGATTTTCGTAATTGGATTGGTGTTGGGGGCGGTATTTGCAAAGCCTTTGCAAACCGCACTGAGTCCGCTGATGACAGATCTGAAGACATTGGCGTTGGGAATGAAACATGAAACATTTGGTGCCATGATGATGACGCTTTTTCTTCATAATTTGCGTACCAGTGTGTTTATGATGGTGGGTGGAATATTGTTTGGCATATTTCCAGCGCTGTTTGTCCTAGTCAACGGAGCGCTGGTAGGTTATGTGATTGCCATTACTTATCAGACGACTCACGTTAATCCGTTTTTGTTGTTTGCGGCGGGAATTTTGCCGCATGGTATTTTCGAAATTCCTGCTTACTTACTTGCAAGTGCATTTGGCATTCGCGCAGGAGTGGTGCTGATCCGAACCATGGGTAGACATCTTGAGCATGACAATTGGCGCAAATTAGGCAAAGACATGGTGCCTACTTTGGTGATTGTCGTGGTGTTGTTGTTTGTTGCAGCAAACATAGAGACTGGTATCACACCACTTTTGTTGCGGATGGTGTACCATCATGCGTAGTTAAGAGAAGAGTTCTTCCACTTCTTCTAACGTAAAAGTCGTGGTTTTGTTGTCCCTGTCTTGCATGTATGTAATCGTGTATCCATCAAACGAACATGATAACAGTTGAATGTGTTCGATGTGAAATTGGTCTTCTAATTTGTCTGCAATTTCTTGTTGCGCGATTGCATAATCATCATTTTCTGGGTCAAGCATAAGTATTGCGGCCAGTTGTGTCCAACTCAGAAGTAAGATTTCATCATCCAAATGGCTTCAACCCCTTTCTTGATAATATGGTACCATAGCATGGTGACGATGAAAATAAAGGATGTGTAAGTAGTGACTTTAGGTAATCAACGAAAATTAAGAGTGATTGGCGTGCCAACCGATTTAGGACAAGGCCGTCGAGGTGTGGACATGGGACCCAGTGCGATTCGCTATGCCGGTCTTTCTGAAAAAATGCGTGAGTTGGGCTATGAGATTGAAGATGTAGGGAACGTGGATGTGCCACCTGCTGAGTCTAGGGTTCAGGGATCAGAGAAGGTAAAGTATCTGGAGCAGGTAAAAGAGGTTAGTGATGAACTTCGTCTGTTGGTTCGCGATACGTTACGTGAGAATTATCTGCCGATCGTTCTTGGAGGCGATCACAGTGCTGCCATCGGTAGTATTGCGGGGGCAGTGGAGGCCATGGGCAACTTGGGATGTATCTGGTTTGATGCGCATGGAGACATGAATACACCGGAAACGACGCCAAGCGGCAATATTCACGGGATGCCACTGGCAGTGTCATTAGGACTGGGACATCCTGATTTAGTCAATCTTGGTGGTATTCATCCTAAGTTAAAGCCAGAAAATGTGGTGTTGGTGGGCATTCGCTCCATTGACCGTGAAGAACGTAAGTTGATTCACGAAATGGGAGTGCAAGTGTTCACCATGCATGAAGTAGACGAGATGGGCATTAGTGCGGTTATGCATCAAGCGATTGAAATTGCGACGAAAGGTACAAATGGGGTTCATCTAAGCGTAGACTTGGATGGGATTGATCCAATGTACGCACCTGGTGTGGGGACTCCGGTCAATGGCGGCATCACTTACCGCGAAGGACATTTGGCGATGGAGATATTGGCAGCGGCAAATTGCGTCACGTCGGTGGATTTTGTCGAAGTCAATCCGATCTTGGACGAACAAAATACAACTGGGAAACTGACGGTAGAATTGGCCTCATCACTATTTGGGTTAACTGTTATTTGAATGGATAGGAGCATCAAAGTAGCGAATTATGTACGCTGAAATGACATATGCTGAGGTAAAAGATCGCGACGATATCGTATGGATTGATGTGCGTTCTGACGGTGAGTTTGCGGAATCAACGATACCTGGTGCGCATAATGTGGCACTTTTTGATAATGAAGAGCGGGCTCATATTGGCACACTGTACAAACAAGTCGATCCGATGAGCGCAAGGTGGGCAGGGCTGGAGTTTGCTTCGCGTAAACTCCCCGCCTTAGTGCGTCAGATCACGGAACTGGCCAATGGTCGTACCCCTGTGGTATTTTGCTGGCGTGGGGGAATGCGCAGTCAGACTGTGGCGACCATCCTTCAATTAATGGGGTTGCCTGTCATTCGTTTGACAGGTGGGTATCGTGGGTATCGTCACTATGTTACAAATAGGCTGGAGGCAATGACGGCCGAGGATTTGCCCCCTGTATTTGTGGTGCACGGGATGACTGGTGTAGGGAAAACAACGTTGCTACGCTTGCTTGCAGAGTTAGGAGAACCGGTGCTGGACTTAGAAGGGTTAGCTGGTCATCGGGGATCAGTGTTTGGCGGGATTGGGCTGAATCCCGCGAACCAACGGCAGTTTGACTCGGAGTTATTGGCCGCGATTGAAGCGCTAAGGGATCAACCATATTTGTTGATGGAAGCGGAAAGTAAGCGCATTGGCCATGTGACAATGCCTGAGTTTTTGGTCGCAGCAAAGCGTACTGCTATCAATGTGGAACTGGTGGCTCCGATTTCCATACGTATCATGCGCACGTTAGAGCAATATCAGCTGGCTGATGATGTGGCTTTTCATCGTGCGACAGAAAGAGCGATTGTTTTTATTCAAAAAAGGTTTAGTCCTGATTTGCGCCAACGTGTTATCGCATGGATGGAAGCGAAAGCATACGCACCGATGGTGGGGGCGCTGCTGGAGGAATATTACGATCCTCGCTATGACTATGCGCGTAGAGATTACGATCGTCCCTTTTTGAAAGTGGATGCGACTCATTTAGTGGAAGCTGCAGAAAAGATTCAACAGGAACTTTTGCGCTACCGGGCAAATGTCGTGACAAGCTGATGTGTTAGCACATTAATTAATCATCAAATGCCAAGAACAGGGGTTTGGTGGAAGATGATTTATTTGGCACTTGGGGACTCGATTACGCATGGTTATGATGCGACAGATGAACAGGAACAGTATGTAATAAAATTGAAAAAAAAATTAAATGAAAAAAAGCGAACTAGTGTCTATGTTCATGCAAAGCCAGGATGGACTTCACAACAGTTGCTTAATTCGTTAGATCGCATTCCCGAGTGTATTGTGGAAGAGGCTGAGTTAATTAGCTTATTGATCGGTGGCAATGATTTGATCAAAGTGATGCCGTGGTTTCTAGATGATAAGGATCATGCCATGGAAAAATTATTGCAATCTTTCTACCCACAAGTACAGCAAATTGTGCAAAAGGTACAACGTCACCCTCGTGCTACGATGATGCTGTGCACGATCTATAATCCATTTCCGAATTCAGATTTGGCTGTGTTTGCGGTAGAAGGGTTAAATGATATGTTAAATCGAATTGCAAAACAAGAAAGTTGTAAATTGGTCCCGATTCATCATTATTATGGGGGGCGTGAGCACGCGCTTGTAAACCGGTTTAAGCGCGGAGAACTGGAAGACTTTCGGTTCATTCGCAGCCCCATCCATCCGAATGATTTGGGACATACCCGAATCGCAGAAGCGATTTTTGCGACTGTGTATCCAGAAAATAGTATACGAAAGACAAATGTGAACAAAAGACACCGCACCCGAAAAAGGGTATAATAAAAACACCGACAAATTGAATCTTTACGGATGCTACACTGGGTGAATGGCATATGAATCAAGTGTTTGAATTACTGCGAAAATTTACGATTTTTAATATTATTGATATTGCCATTGTCTCCTTTGTGTTTTATCGAGTAATTTTGCTTATTCGTGGGACGCGTGCAGTTCAACTGCTAAAGGGAGTTTTTGTGTTGCTATTGGCGGCGGGTGCCAGTAGTTTATTCCATCTTCAAGCTTTAAATTGGTTGTTGAATCGAGTGTTGGAAATTGGACTGTTGGCGATCCCCGTTGTGTTTCAGCCTGAACTTCGGCGTGCGCTCGAACAACTTGGACGTTCTAACTGGATCAACATTTCCATGCGCTGGCAGGGCACGAAAGGCATTGCTCATACGGTACATGAATTGGTTACAGCCACTCAAGTGTTTGCTAAAAATCGCATTGGTGCATTGATCGTTTTGGAACGAAGTACGGGGCTTAATGAATATATCGAAACTGGTATCGCTATTCAAGGGATTTTATCCAGCCAACTATTAATTAATACATTTATCCCCAATACGCCGCTTCATGACGGCGCTGTCGTAGTACGCGCTGATCGTATTGTCGCGGCATCTTGCTATTTGCCATTGAGTGATCGATCAGACATTGCCAAGGAATTAGGAACAAGGCATCGTGCAGCAGTGGGGGTTACCGAGCAATCTGATGCTTTGGTAATTGTGGTATCAGAAGAGACCGGAAAAGTATCGATTGCGGAAAATGGGGAATTGCAGCGGGATTTAGATGAGGGGACGTTAAGCGAACGTCTAACTAAAGGACTTAATGAACCGCAAACCAATTCATTGCGCTGGTTTGGCCGAAAGGCGGGACTTGATTGAAACGTCGTAGTTTATTTGACAACAATCTATTTGTGCGTCTCATCTCTATTGCACTAGGTGTGTTGATGTGGCTGGTGGTCAGTTTCTCACCTAGTTCTTCAGGGAATGGACTTGCAACTACGACGCAAGTGCTTCATAAC
>DAIELO010000019.1 GCA_027341705.1 Caryophanales bacterium | reverse complement strand
TACTTTAATTGCTGATGTATACTCTGTAAATTGTGCCAGCATCACTTCGCCTTTATCCAATTTTTCGAGGTGATTAAATTTAGTCTCTTGACCACGCGTTAACCCAATCACCTGAACGCCACTTACTTTCGCTTTGATGGCCACATAATCCTCCGTGTTCATTTGTAAATCATCCTCCTTTATAAGTATATTAAACTACAAAAAATCAGCCCAGCAAAGTAGGCTGATTATACTGGTCGGAATGACGGGATTCGAACCCGTGACCTCTACCTCCCCAAGGTAGCGCGCTACCAGGCTGCGCTACATCCCGATGCTTTGCAAGCGTATTTTAGTATACCAATTCCCCCGCTGGATTTCAAGCCCATCACTTTACAAATGGTTTTACAAAATTCGTAAGTTTGTTCTCATTTTGCGTCGAAACCCAGCGAGGTCTGACGTTATTGCTTATTCCACGGGAAATGACTTACGTTGGCGCTCTAATGTGCGCAATTCCACTCTTCGAATTTTACCACTCGTCGTTTTGGGGAGTTGACTCACAAATTCAATTTCCCTTGGGTATTTATACGGCGCGGTGGTGGTCTTGACGTGATTTTGAAGCTCTTCGATCAGTTCCTCCGTACCTTGTACATTTGCTTTTAAGACGACAAAAGCCTTTACAATGTGTCCTCTTTCAGGGTCCGGACTTGCCACTGCTGCGCATTCCGCAACCGCAACATGACGCACCAGTGCATCTTCTACCTCAAAAGGGCCGATTGTATAACCTGCACTGATAATAATGTCATCAGCGCGACCTTCAAACCACAAGTATCCATCCTCATCGAATCGTCCCAGATCCCCTGTTACATAGTAATCGCGACGATATGCCTTAGCCGTTCTCTCTGCATCATACAAATACTCTTTAAACAATGTTGGTGCCAAGCGATGAACCGCAATGTCACCCACCTGCCCTACTGGTAAAGGGTTGCCGTCCTCATCAATCACAGTAACTTGATGAAGAGGTGAAGGTTTGCCCATTGAACCTTTTTTGACTTCCATCCCAACTTGAGTAGACACAAGCAACGAATTCTCCGTTTGACCATAACCATCACGAACCATCACTTGACTGCGTCGATAAAAAATATCAATCACTTCGCGGTTTAACGGTTCTCCTGCACTTACCGCGCTACGCAAACTTTTTGGTTGCCATTGTTCAATTTGCGGCGACTTCGCCATCAGACGATATTCCGTCGGTGTGGAGCAGAAAAGACCTATTGGGTATTGCGCAAGAATATCCAAAAAGACATCTGGTTCAAAACGACCTGTATAGACAAAGGCAGTGCCTCCTTTACCAAGAATAGAGGTAAAAGGACTCCATACCCACTTTGCCCATCCAGGACCAGCCGTCGCCCAGGCCCATTCGCCTGGTTGAACATCAAACCAATACGTTGCAGCATTTGCAATGTGCGCCCTAGCCCATCCGTGCACATGTACGACGCCTTTAGGGCCTCCTGTGGTACCTGATGTATATGATATGTACGCTCTATCATCTGCATCCGTATCAGCAGGTGGCAACAATGATGCATCATCCATGGAGGACATCAACGATTGCAAATTGGTAAATCCCTCGTGCTCACCTTCAACAATAAAGCGTTTAACATGCGGAGAATCTTGCAACGCCATACTCACTTCATCAACAAGATGAGGTGCAGTTATCACTGCCTTGACTTGGGCATGCCGCACTCGATAGCTAATGTCACCTGCCCTTAGCATCTCTGAGGCCGGCAATGTCACTGCCCCCATGCGATTCAATCCTAAATAAATAGCATAGGAGAGAATTCCTCTTGTCAATAGCACCAGCACCCGATCTCCTGCTTGCAGGTCCTGATTCACCAAAGCCGTGTGCACCTTTGCGGCTTCATTTGTTAACCCTGCATAAGAGATACTGTTATCTCCGCTTGGCGTGTGCATGTATACAGCGATTTGCTCACCATTGTTCATGGCGTATTGCTCAACAGTAGCAGCAAAATTATAACGATCCACTAAACTTGGCCTCCCTATGATGAATAGTAGTGAATCGTTACTTCGCTTTTGCTGTTGAGAATTCCTGCTTTGCAAATCCTATTAAAGGATGATAGCAATTAATCCCCCACTGCCTTCATTAATGATGCGTTGCAATGTTTCCTTCAATTTATACTGTGCATTTTCTGGCATTTGTGAAAGTTTCCCAGAAATCCCTTCCCGAACGATCGCGGAGAGCGACTTACCAAAAATATCTGAATCCCATATTTTTGTGGGGTTTTCCTCGAAATCTTGCATTAAATAACGTACTAATTCTTCACTTTGACGTTCGGTGCCAACGATAGGAGCAAATTCTGATTCTACATCGACCCGAATCATGTGAATGGATGGAGCGGTCGCTTTCAACCGTACGCCAAACCGTGAACCATGGCGGATCAATTCAGGTTCATTTAAAGTCATTTCTTCAAGGACGGGTGGCGCAATTCCATAACCAGTTAACTTCACCATGCGCAGTGCATCAGCCACTTTATCATACTCTCTCTTGGCAATCGTAAAATCCATCATCAGCTTAAGCAAATGATCCTTCCCGCGAATTTCCACACCCACGACTTCCGTTAAAATCTGGTCATAAAGTGTATCAGGTGCTTCCAGTTCGATTTCTGCTGTGCCTTGTCCCATGTTGACTCCCGCCAGCGCTGCATTCGATATAAATTCAAATTCACTAAAATGTCCCACCACACGATCTACATCGCGCAGTCGTTTAATATCTTTAATCGTGTCGCGCACCGCTGATTCAAAATTTTTACGCATCCAATGATCTGATTCCAGTACCATTACCCAACCTGGCAAATTCACATTGACTTCGCGAACCGGAAACTCAAACAAAGCCTCGCGTAACACGATATAGATATCTTCTCTGCCCATCGTAGCACAAGACAGCGCCACTACTGGAATATCATAAAGTTCAGCAAGTTCCGCCCGCAACGATTGCGTCTGTGGATCGTAAGGATGAACGGAATTAACGACCATCACAAAAGGTTTCCCAAGCTCCTTGAGTTCCATCACCACTCGTTCTTCTGCTTCGATGTAACTGGCTCGTGGAATTTCTGCCACTGATCCGTCTGTCGTAAGTACCAAGCCAATCGTTGAATGATCAGAAATCACCTTTCGGGTTCCAATCTCTGCTGCATCCTGAAAGGGGATGGGATCATCAAACCATGGTGTGGTGACCATTCTCGGCCCATTTTCATCTTCATATCCTTTGGCACCTTGCACCGTATACCCCACGCAGTCTACCAACCGTACTGCGATGGTTAATCCTTCAGTTACCGTAATCGTCGAGGCTACATTGGGGACAAATTTCGGTTCCGTCGTCATGATGGTTCGACCAGCAGCACTTTGTGGTAGTTCATCTATTGCTCGTGCGCGTTCTGCCTCATCATGAATCCCAGGCAGAACAATTAACTCCATGAATTTCTTAATAAACGTTGATTTTCCAGTCCTTACGGGGCCAACGACACCCAGATAGATATCGCCGCCAGTCCGCTCCGCAATATCCTGGAAAAGATTAATTTGGTCCACGCGAATCCCTCCTTCATTTCGCAAACAGCGCACACGCGGCAAAACCTTCTCACGAGCGCCCGTCGACACACCTGCTGTGTGATCGTCCCCGCTGGGACATTATCATTTGTATGATGATTTGTAGCTAATATGACTGTTTTCATCATTCTCTGTGAATAAAAAAAACTCTCCTCTACGCAAAAACTATGCCATAGTAGAGAGCCATATCACCAAACTAACCGCAAATACCAGCCATTAGAAATTACCGTCTATTCGTCCAATTCGCTGTGCTGTATTTTTCGATCACTAATTGCTCAGCAAGAGTCCACTCCTGATCAGACACTACTTGTGGAACCAGTTCAACGCCCAATCCACTTTCAAATCCTTTGGCAAACGCGGTCGTCGCCTCATCCCAAGTAACATGTTGCCCAGTTAATTGCTTTACGCTCACTGCACGCAACAAAAATTCTTCTCTGGATTTACGCATATGCTCCTCTGACTTAAAGTTGAGTAAAGCAAACAAATCATCAACATCCATATCCAGAAGTAGGGAACCATGCTGCAGTAAGCCATTATGCGCCCTCACCTGAGCACTCCCAGCGATTTTTTTGCCTTCAACCACCAGTTCATACCACGAGGGAGAGTCAAAACACGCCGCTGACCCTGTCACAGGATATTTTTCACGCTCAGGATCGTCTGCCAACGAGACTACTTCCGCTTGAACTCCAAGGTTTCGAAATCCATCACGAAGTGCATACGAAAGATAATGATACGATTCCACCACCGAAGCCTTAGCCCATTCGTGATCACCAGGAATAATTACACTATAGGTAAGTTCCCGATCATGGAGAACTGCTCGTCCACCTGTCATTCGCCGAACTAAATCAAACCCTTTAGCCTGCACGCTTGCCTCGTCAACATCACGTACAATCCGTTGAAAATACCCTAGTGATAATGTTGGACGTTCCCAAGCATAAAACCGAATGGTGGGTAGTGATTTATTTTGAGCTACATGTACCAAAATCGATTCATCAAGTGCCATATTCATTGCGCCTGGTAATCGTCCCGTATCAAGCAATCGAAATTTCTGCGCATGATTTAGCATGGGTTTGACTATTCTCCGAGGTACTCCAAATATTTCTCAGCATCAAGCAAATTATTCGCTTCATCTGGCGAGGACATTTCGACGACTACCATCCAACCTTCCGTATAAGGCGCTGAGTTAACCAATTCTGGATGATCAATCAACGCTTGATTCACTTCTACCACCTTACCACCTAAAGGAGCATAGAGATCAGACACCGTCTTCACAGATTCTACCGTGCCAAAAGTTTCACCCGATACCAAACTTGCCCCTGCTTCCGGTATTTCAACAAAGACAATATCGCCTAATTCATGCTGAGCAAAATCCGTAATGCCAATATGTGCACGATTCCCTTCTATACGCACCCACTCATGCTCTTTCGTATATTTAAGGTTCGCTTGTACTTGGCTCATTGATAAAACCCCTCTCAAATTATTTATAGATTTTGCCAGTTTAATGTAGATTCTTGAATAAATTCCTCAACTTCGTGCCGCCGAGAACGCCCCATTAATTCTTCAACAGCTAATTTGGGGTTTTGACCTTCAAACAATATTTGATAAATAGTACTTGCAATCGGCATTTGAACAGCATACTGCTCTGCTAGGCGAACAGCGGCCTGTGTCGTTTTGATCCCTTCTACCACCATACCCACTTTCGCAATCGCAGCTTCTACGGAAAATCCTTGCCCAAGCAAGTACCCCGCTTGCCAATTTCTACTGTGTTTGCTAGTCCCAGTAACGATTAAATCACCAATCCCAGTAAGTCCAGAAAATGTACTGAAAGAGGCTCCCATGCTCAACCCTAAACGCGTAATTTCCACCAAACCTCGCGTAAGCAGTGCTGCTTTGGCATTATCCCCAAACTGTAACCCATCTGAAATCCCACATCCAAGTGCAATGATATTCTTCAATGAGCCGCCTAGTTCTACCCCCGTAATATCTGGATTAGTATATACTCGCAAGTTGCGACCCATAAATAAATCCTGCACTAATTCAGCAGTAGTTTGTGAAATGCTTGCTGCCACAATCGTGGTAGGCAATCCTCTAGAAACCTCTTCGGCATGACTAGGCCCAGACAAAACTGCCAAGTGATTAATCGATACGTGAGGTAATTCATCATGTATCACTTCTGACATTCGTTTTAATGTATTTACCTCTAACCCTTTCGTCGCATGAACTACGTAAACATCACTAGGCAAGTGATCTTTTATACTTTTGCATGTACTACGCATCGCATGAGAGGGAACAGTCAGTAACACCAAATCCGCCTCGTTAACCACCTTTGTATCTTGCACGGCTCGCAACTTGTCACTAAGTTGGACACCAGGCAAATAACGAGAATTCTGCTGATTGTTGTTAATCTCTTCTACCACATTTTGATTCCTAGCCACCAACGTGACATGATGATCATTTTCCGCCAAAAGGGAAGCAAGTGCTGAGCCAAAACTGCCAGCTCCCACGACAACAATAGACCATTGTTCTGGCAATTTCATCCCACCCTCTCACCCCATTTGACTACCGAGAAAATATACGACTTTCCTTACCATGAATCAATCGAGCGATATTTTCACGATGCCGCCAATACACCAGCACACCAATAACTAGCGTAATCCAGATATAGAAAGCGGTCGTATGCATAAAAAATTGAAATACGAACGTAAAAGTAATAAAAACTAACGACCCTAATGATACGTACCTTGTTACTAAGATAATGACAATTGCTAACAGTCCTGCGTAGATAGCAGGCGTGAAACTTAATACTGCCAGCACGCCAATAGTCGTTGCCACCCCTTTCCCACCTCGAAATTGAAAAAACACAGGCCAATTATGTCCGAGAATAGCAAACAAGCCAGCAAAAGCCATGTAAATATGACTGTTACTAGTTACCATGCTTGCAAAGGCAATGGCCAGTACTCCTTTAATGATGTCACCCGCCAGCACTACCAGTGCCATTTTCCAACCAAGCACTCGCAACGTATTCGTGGCTCCAGCATTGCCACTGCCATAATCGCGAATATCGACCCCGCGCACTGCCTTGCCCACTAGGTAACTTGTGCTGATAGAGCCTAATAAATAAGCAAGAATTATGCTGATAATCCCCAATTCAATCCCTCCTATTTATTCTCGTTGCCGGATGATAAGCCGCATCGGTGTTCCTATAAAACCAAAAGCTTCACGCAGCTTGTTTTCAAGGTATCGTTCATAGGAAAAATGCATCATCTCTGCGCGATTTACAAAAACAGCAAACGTAGGTGGCTTCACACTCACTTGCGTCGCATACAAAATTTTGAGTCTTTTTCCTTTATCAGTAGGTGGTGGCGTAATCGCAACAGCATCTTGTATGAGCGCGTTGACCGTTGAAGTGGAAATTCGATGTGCGTGATTTTGTGCGGCAATCGTCACGGTCTCAAGAATGGGAACCACCCGTCGCCCCGTTTTCGCTGACACAAAGAGAATGGGAGCCCACGACAAAAATGGAAAGTGAGAGCGAAAGTTTTTCTCGAATTCCTGCGCTGTCTTTTCATCTTTCTCAACAATATCCCACTTATTAACCACCACCACAATTGCTTTACCAGCTTCCAATGCATACCCTGCAATGTGCTTATCCTGTTCGATGATTCCGTCTTTACCGTCTATCACCAAAACGGCCACATCACAGCGATCAATCGCCCTAAGCGCACGCAACACACTATACTTTTCTGTCGCTTCATATACTTTGCCACGCTTGCGCATCCCGGCTGTATCCATAATTAAATAGCTTTGACCATCTAATTCAACCGCAGTATCAATCGCATCCCTAGTAGTACCTGCTACATCACTTACTAATACCCGATCTTCTCCCAAAAGCGCGTTGACAAGGGATGATTTCCCCACATTTGGCCTTCCGATCACCGCCATTTTAATCGTGTCATCATCATCGATTTCTTCGTCGTTTTCCGGGAAACGCTTAAAAACTTCATCCAACAAGTCACCAATACCAGTGGCATGCTCGGCAGAAATCGCCATCGTCTCAGAAAAGCCTAGCGAAAAAAAATCATAAACATCCGATATTCGTTTAGGATTATCCAATTTATTTACGGCTACAACCACAGGTTTCTGTGATACTCTTAACAACTGGGCAATTTCTTCGTCAGCAGGTGTTAATCCAGCTAATCCGTCAACAACAAATACAATGACCTGTGCTTCATCCACAGCCAGTTCCACTTGCGCGCGAATACGTTTCGTAATTTCGTCTACTTCTCCGACTTCTAGACCACCCGTATCCACTACTCGAAATGGTTTAGACAGCCATTCTGCCGGGGCATAAATGCGATCTCTAGTAATGCCCGGACGATCTTGGACAATAGCTAATCGCGAGCCAATGATTCGATTAAACAAAGTAGATTTACCAACATTCGGTCGGCCAACGATGGCCATAATTGGAATTGACAAGAAAACCACTCCTCACTACATCAACAAAGAAGATTTATCTAATGTGGACTCATATCGCTTTCGATGAAACTTTGGTTTGTTGTGTCCCAACGCACCATCTATCAGTCCACTAGCTGTGGTGGGAACAATATGCACGTGAATTCCAAGTTCATCCTCCACTTGCCCCAACGTGTAATCATCTAAAAATACATCACTGTCTTCCTTCAACATTACATCTGGCAAAATTAATTCTTGCGCATCGATTCGATTGGCTAGCTGCGCAATAATGTCGCGTCCACACACCAACCCCGTGACAGTAACTTGATTTCCGTAAAACTCATTGGTAACAGGATAGACATCCACATGTAACCCTTCTACCTGATTAAGCCGATTGGCCGTCTCACGCATCACCTGTTGCGCAGATGTCCCAGTTACCAACGCCACGCGTCTCGCTTGCTTCACCTTGTCCGGAATATCTGCTTGCAAACGTTCAAATTCATCTAAAAAAGCACGGATCATACCCACGCCATTTTCGATTTGCGCAAATTCATCATAATACTTTGCAGCGGGCACTGTTCGCTTTCCGATCACATAAAATTCATCTGCAGCGTGAACAAAGTTAACTCCAAGGGTACCACGCAGACGATCTTGCCATTTCAGCAATTGTTCCGTCATTTGCACAGCCTCATCACTCGTACAGGGTCGCAATTCGACTAGCCCTACACGATGTTGCGTAAGCCCGACGGGAACGACAGACAACGTACGCACAGCAGGATAAAATGCGGCCAGTTCTTCGATGGTTCGATCCAATTCAACGCCGTCATTCCAGCCCGGGCATAATACGATCTGCGTATTCATCTCGATGCCACGATCCGCTAAAAAACGTATTTGTTCTAAAATTTCACCTGCACGACGATTCCCAATCATTTTTACCCGCAACTCAGGATTCGTCGTATGTACACTGATATTGAGAGGTGACATTTTCAATGCCGAAATGCGCTCTAATTCTTCTTCTGTAACATTAGTCAGTGTCACAAAATTGCCATGAAGAAAGGAGAGACGGTAATCATCATCGCGCATATTTAACGTTTTACGCATGTTTTTTGGTATCTGGTCAACAAAACAAAACACACACTTATTGTGACACAGATGAATCCGATCAATCGTTGGATGTTCAAAATCAACACCCAACGATTCATCATATTCTTTATCCACCTCTATCGCCCATTCGTCGCCATTGACCTTGCGCACTAAAAGTTCCAATTCTTCACCGGCTAAAGCAAACTGTAAATCCACAATATCGAGAATCGGTTGGCCATTTAGCGTCAGCACTTCATCTCCGGGCTCTAATTCCAGCTCTTCTGCTAATGATCCCGAATGAACTGCTTTGATGATTGGCACGACCCACACCTCCCCATCCGTCGATATTATGACAAATCAGTCACAAAACCGTCAATCACATTTTAAATCTTTCGCGCAAGACGTCCCCTACCAACTCACCAAGCGTGGCTCCATGGGATTCAGTGTCTTGTTTTTTCTCCCAGTTATTAACCACTTTCTTTTCAACCAACTTTTGTGCATCGCGGATAGAAAGAGAAATCCGCCCTTCCTCAGGTTTGATATCCAAAATTTTCACCTGTACCTCATCACCTGGTTTCAACACGTCAGACGGGTGTGCCACTCGGTGGCCTGCAATTTGCGAAACGTGTACCAGACCTTCTATGCCATCACTAATCTCTACAAAAGCACCAAATGAAGACAATCGTTTCACTACCCCGCTAACAATATCACCGACATGAAATTTCTTATCAACCAAATGCCAAGGATCCGTCTCATTTGTTTTTAGGCTTAATGAAATTTTCCCTTCTTCAGGGGATACTTGCAAAATTTTCACGCGCACATTATCCCCCACATGTACCACTTCATCCGGGCGATTGACTCTTCCCCAAGACATCTCTGACACATGAAGCAGTCCATCCACACCACCGATATCCACAAACGCGCCAAATGAAGTAAGTCTAGCCACTCTTCCATCCACTTGATCACCTGCATGGAATTCATCTAAACGTTCCTTGCGTTGTTCCTGATCCAACATTTCAATTACTTTTTTACGCGATAAAATAACGCGACGATGCTCCACATCGAGTTCTGAGACTACCACATCAATGGTTTGCCCCGCAAATGATGCCAAATCCTCAACGAACTTAACGTCTAGCAGTGATGCGGGCAAAAAGGCGCGCAATCCTTCAATATCCGCGACAAGTCCGCCCTTAACGGTCATTAGTATCGGCACACTAAACACTTCTTCATGTTCCATCATATCCAGTAACTTGGTAAACACACTATCGTCAACGGCTTTTTTTCGAGACAATAATGGCGGACTGACTTCATCCCCCACAGCAAGAACCACTGCTCGTATGGTTTCCCCTATTGCCACAGCGCCTTCAACGTTAGATAACTTGATATCTGACCATTCGCTAATACGAATCTCGCCTTCGGTCTTTCCACCAAAGGTAATCCATATTTTATCGTGTTCAATTTTAGTAACGCTCCCTACCACCACATCGCCTGTGCTTACATTTAAATCATTCATCTCGTTTTGAAAATTTGCTTCTGTCATGCTCAGTCTCCTCCTTAGCCTCATGCAAATATGGCTGGAGCCATCGCAAGCTCCAAAAAAACCATAAAACAACAGGTATGTATAATGGGATTGCCACTATTTCCGACAAAACATGTAACCGATATAATGTTCCAATTAGAAATGCGGGAATGACTACTGCTAATGCACCCCATCGGAATTGGTTTACAAATTTTGCCCCTGCCTCATTATCCTTGGCAAAACGCATGTTTCTGATACGACTTCCAAACAGCCAGACTCCAGCCATAATGAAAAATACAACAATTACGATCTCAATGACCTGCTGAACCAGTTTGGCTCTCCTCCATCAGTTCACGCATTTTCGTCCATATTATGTTGACTGCATTATCCGTACCTACACGCTTACCCGGTTCAGATAATGATTCCTGAGGTACATAAAATGGTTTGCCAAATTTTATTGTAACAGATCGGAA
>DAIELO010000199.1 GCA_027341705.1 Caryophanales bacterium | reverse complement strand
GCCCACGATTTAGAAAAGCTAGCCGCAACACTTCGTAATACTGTTGGTCACTTTAAGGTTTGATGGTTCTCTTAACATCTTAGGATAATCTACTCACGGAACCATTTCAGCCTCATATGCCATTGGAAGATAAGAGCAGGAATTTGCCAGAATTGGGGCTGTTACCTCCTGATTTCTGGTGGATTTATGAAGCCAAAAAAGCAAGCCCGCAGTGTCAGCGATGATCTTTTCCGGATGCGCCGGAGATTGGACTTCTCACGAGTAACAAAGTCGCCTGCCAGATGGAATCGATACAGACGCTCGGAAATCGAGATAGCCGCGATCTATGATGTAGAAGGCCCCTGGCTCTGGCAATAACTGATCGAGAATGTTGACCTCGTACATCTTGCCGTCGCTGATATAGATGTAGGACGGGATGTTGCAGCGCAAGTCCAGCAGCATGTGCATTTTTACAGCGGCCTTGACTGTCCGAAACAGCGCCCATGAAAAAACTGGCAGACAAAGATCGATGGTTGCGTCCAGCGCGTAAACCGGCTCCCTCAAATCAAAGCCAAACGGTTCGTTGATATGATCGGCCTGCGACCAAAGGAATGAAAATGCTGAACAAAATGAAAGTTGGCACTCGGCTGATTGTAGGTTTTGGCATTGTTATGTTGTTTCTTGCGATATTGTCGATAATCGCCATACAGAAATTGGCAATGATGAATCGTGACATGCATGTGGCATCTGATGAACGCTACATTAAGACAGTCGCAGCAAAAGAAATTGCATTCAGGGCTATGGATAATGCGCGAATCATAAGAAACATTATTCTGCTTACAGATAAGAAGGCCATGGCAGACAATAAGGATGCCTATGATAAAAATATCGCAAGAAACAATGAACTCTTTGAGCAACTGGACAGATCAATAAAATCTGAAACAGGAAAGGCACTGCTCAAGCAAATGCATGAATCAAGCATTGGTTATCGAAAGTATTCTGATGAGGTTATTCGCCTCGGTCTCGCAAACAAGGATTCTGCGGCTATTCACGTTCTGTACGGGGATGGCTATAGGAAGCAAATTGAGTACTTCACAGCAATCAATCAAGTGGTGGAATATCAGGGTAATAAGGTGGTTGAACTGGCCAAAAACGCTACCGACAGTTATGCCTCAGCACAAACAATTATCATTTTATTGTCTTGTTCTGCTCTAGCTGTTTGTGTCGGGACTGCGGTAATAGTTATTTACTCAATCACAGGTCAGCTCGGGGGTGAGCCAGAGCATGTGGTGGATATCGCAAGAAAAATTGCTCAAGGAAACTTTACCACGGCTGTTACAACAAAACCATGGGATAACCAAAGCATATTAGCCTCCATAAAGCAGATGCAAGAAAGCCTCAAATTACGCGATGACCTGATTGTTAATAAAACTGTGCAACTTGAAGAGGCAAGAATAAGATCGCAAAGCTATTTGGACACCATGCAGAATATGCTTATGGCTTTAGATCATCATGGAAATATATTCATGATCAATCCATTTGGTTGCGAAATTCTTGGGTATACACAAAACGAGCTTGTAGGAAAAAATTGGTTTACCCACTGTATGCCTCAACCTGAAGGGATGGAAAGGGCATACCCAGAATTTATCGAGGCCATTCAAAACACTTCAAAATGTGAAACAACTACTGAAATAAAAGTTTTACTTAAGAACGGTCAGCAGCGTTTGTTCTCCTGGTATATCAAACGTCTTCAGGACAGCACCGGAAAAATCATTGGCATCCTGATCTCGGGACGTGACATTACGAATCGAAAGCAGGAGGAACAAAAGCTAAGACTTGCGGCAAGTGTATTTACTAGTGCGTTGGAAGGCATCATGATCACTGATACGACTTTTGAAGTGATCGATGTAAACGAAGCATTCTCACAGATTACCGGGTTCTCAAAAAATGAAGTAATTGGAAAGTCTCAAAATCTTATTAGCTCAACGCGGCAAAGTTCTGGGTTCTATGAGGAGTTTTTGGATTTACTTTCCGAGAAAGGGCATTGGTACGGAGAAATCTGGAATGAACGTAAAAACGGCGAAGTCTATGCTGCAAAATTGATTGTCAGCGAAGTACGAGATAATAGGGGGAGTCCATTGCATTATGTCACGATATTTTCTGACATTACCCCGCAAAAAGAACACGAACGCCAACTAGAACATATTGCTCATTACGATAGTCTGACAGGACTTCCGAATCGAATTCTACTTGCTGATCGGCTGCATCAAGCAATTGCTCAAACCAACAGACGCGAGCAAAAAATGGTGGTTCTTTACATTGATCTGGATGGATTCAAGGCGATTAATGATAATTACGGACATCAGATAGGCGATCAATTGTTAATGACCGTATCCAACCGCATGTTGCAATCTATTAGAGAGGGTGACACGGTAGCGAGGATTGGCGGTGACGAATTTGTCGCGGTGCTTAATGATTTGCCTAACTATGAGGCAAGCATTCCGTTGATTGAAAGATTGCTGGTGGCTACAGCTCACCCAGTCCAGGTTGGCGCTTCTGAGCTTCAAGTGTCAGGTAGTATCGGAGTTACGGTATACCCACAGCATGAAGAGATTGAAGCCGATCAATTATTGCGCCAAGCTGATCAAGCCATGTATCAAGCCAAATTGTCTGGAAAAAATAGATTCAGTCTTTTTGATTTTGAGCGGGAACGATTGGTGCGGGGGCAACACAGTAGCTTGAGCCGTATTAATGAAGCATTGGAAAAGCGAGAATTTGTTCTTTA
>DAIELO010000198.1 GCA_027341705.1 Caryophanales bacterium | reverse complement strand
CCCGGAGGCGTCCACTTCGTCAATTTCGATACCTGTTCCATGTAGAGACAGATTTTTTCCCACAGCGATGATTTGTTGCCCACCTATTAATACATCCATTTTTCCGCGTGGTTTAGGCGAATATAGGTTGGCGTTGCGTATTAACGTTAAGTGTGACATATGATCGCCCCCTAATCACTTTGATGTTTCCCAACTGGTGACGTATTCATCTAACGCATGGTGCAATTCCTGTCCAATTCTTTCATACGCTTGATCGTTCAAATTTGCCGAAGACACCCGAATCGACCAAGTGGGGCCATGAAATCCGCCGCCGTTTAAAAGCACAATGGAAGAAAGTTCTGCTAATCGAAAAAGGATGTCCAGTGGTTCATAGTTGGCCTTTAAATAGCGCGCAAAATCGCCTCCATAATGATTGGTTGCCCACTCCATCAAATCAAACTCCGTATAATAGTCTGCATCATGTTCCAACTGTGGAATTGGCAACTCTAGTCCTTCGTATAACAGCACCATTCGACGTCGACAAATAGTTTTTGTTAATTCTTGATACTGATTATCCTGATCAAGCAACGCGAATGCGGCAAACATCACCATTTGCACCTGCTGAGGCGTAGATAACCCCGCTGTGTGGTTCATTGCCACTTGCCGACTATCTGCTACTAGTCTGTCCATAAATCGCAGTTCTACAGGTTGCTGCGATAAAGAAGCATAGCGCGAATGAAGCGCTTCTATTTGATCACGCGGCAAATGTCGCAACCGCTCATCAAACACGTTGCGTTGATGAATCGCCACCACGCCCAACCGCCATCCAGTCACACCAAAATACTTGGAGAAGGAATAGACGCCGATCGTATTAAATGGCAACTCAGCAAGTAATGAATGAAAATGATCCACGAAGGTCCCATACACATCATCTGAAATGATCATTAATTGCGGGTTGTTGTTCTTCACAATGTCAATTAGCACTTGTACCGAATCAGGTGCCATCGCCACAGACGGTGGATTACTTGGATTCACTAAAAATAACGCTTTGATGCTAGGATCTTCTAACTTTTTCAATTCATCAAGCGGATACTGCCACGTGTGTGCCCCTTTTTCATCAATTCCATTTGCCCTTATCTCCACCACTGTAAAATGATAACGATCCAACTGTGGGATTTCGAAATAGGGAGGAAAAATAGGTACCATAATTGCCACCTTGTCCCCACGGGTCAATAACTGGTTCGCGAGCAGTGAGTCAAATATATAACACATCCCTGCAGTGGCACCTTCTACAGCAAATAAGTCAAACTCCTCAGCCAGCCCTTGCCCCTCAAACAACGCCTTTTGCAAAAATTCGCGAACAACCTTTTCAACATACTCGAGCATTCGATCTGGTGTCGGATAGTTGTCGCCAATGATCCCATCCACCAACTCAAATACCCATGAATCAGCGTCAAATCCCAGTACATTCGCGCCATAATCCACCACCCGTTTGAGCAATTCTATCCCTGGCAGAGATCTATTATGAGCAATAAAGGTGGCGATCCGGTCAGCAATACCTTGCTTTTCAGGTTGCCCAGCAAGATCACCTTGATTCCAAACTCTACGGCTTTCCGATACAGCAAATTGACCCAATGTAAAAAACGCTTCCCTTGGAGTGGCCGCTAGCCAATTTGGATTGCCACGCCCTGCATTAAGCATCGCCTTGGCACTTTTTTTTTCCTGTTCTTGTGCTAAACTAATCAATTTATTCTTAAACTCAAATGGACTGATTTGCTCATACGCACGCTCTGTATCCAATGATATGCCCTTAAATTGCACCACTTTCATCATCCGTTCTGCTCCAAATGGTGGGAAAAGGGTTGGCCTACCTTATACAGGTGGGACCAACCCTATTGCGGGTGCGAATACAACATGTGTCTACGGCGATACTAACGAATCCCAAACCCCGTCAAAAATGTTAGTTTGAATGGCGGGCTAAGTGCGGAACATTCGCGCGATGGTACTGTAGCCAAGGGATGGTGACAAGTTTTACATTGTCAAATAACTCGTCCCTCTCCTTGACAATCGCCTCATAATGAGGATTGTCAAGGGTGGCACCACGAAACGTAAATGCTTCGTTATGGTTCATCGTATGCTGATTGGCCATGCTGATCCCTCCCCTTGTCTTGGTTTCCCCATATTCGCCACAGATGATACGGATTTAGACAAACTTACGGAGTGTTTCCGTTGTGTCATGAACATGTGTAACAGTAGCAGATAATTCTTCAAGCTGTGCCGCCTGTTCCTCACTGGCTGCCATCCCATCTTGTACTGCTAGCTGAATGTGTTCAATCTCGTCCGTAATCTCGTTCACCTTACTATTAACTTGCTTAGATGAATCTCTCACCATTTGCGAAAGCCGACGAATTTCATCGGCAACCACACCAAAGCCCCGCCCGAGATCCCCCGCTCGCGCCGCTTCAATTGCTGCATTTAACCCAAGCAAATTAGTTTGTGCAGCGACTTCAGACACTAATGTATTGATCTGTACCAGCGCTTTTGCATTGTCATTCAATTGATTGACAGCAGAGGCAATCGCGTCTACATTTTGGGCAAATGATGTCCCTGCATCCGCCAGATCATGAGCTAATGTATCTAAAATACCTACTTGATCAGTTAACCCAACTAACCCATTCCCTAATTCTTCACTATGAGACACTTTCATCACGACAGAAAGAATCCCCTTAAATTCCCCTTGTACAAAGATAGGTTCTGCACTAGCATGATAAGGAAATCCAAATAATTCTGGGTTAC
>DAIELO010000197.1 GCA_027341705.1 Caryophanales bacterium | reverse complement strand
CAGTAAGTAGTCGTTCAACGTTGGAGAATCGTTTTTCTCCTACGAATTCCCTGACAAAGTCATCTTTAGGGTGACGCAATAACTGATCAGGCGTATCAGATTGCATAATCGAACCGTCTCTCATCAAGACAATTTGATCAGCTATCTTCAGTGCCTCATCCATATCATGCGTGACAAATAAAATAGTTTTTTTCACTGCAGACTGTAGTTTGACCAGTTCATCTTGCAGTTGTTCGCGACTTATAGGGTCAAGCGCGCTAAAGGGCTCATCCATCAATATCAAATTTGGGTCAGCTGCAAGCGCTCGAGCCACCCCAATACGTTGTTGTTGACCGCCACTTAGTTCACGCGGATAACGATCCCGGAAAACTGTCGGGTCAAGACCCACTAAATGTAGCAGCTCTTCGGTCTTATCCAATAAATCACGCTTTTTTCTTCCCTTTAACCTAGGAACAAGCGTAATATTTTCTTCGATGGTCATATGCGGAAATAATCCAATATGTTGAATGACGTAGCCAATATTGCGCCGAAGTTCAACAGGATTTTGCTTCATGATGTTTGCGCCATCCACAAAAATATCACCATCAGTCGGATCAATGAGACGGTTAACCATCTTTAGAGTGGTTGTTTTACCACATCCTGATGGGCCAATCAAAGTAACTAAACGTCCTTGCGACACTTGCAAATTAATATTGCGTACCACTGTAGTATGGTCAAACTGTTTAATGACATTACGAAACTCAACTGCTTGATTCGGCATTGTTCCTCCCTTCTGCCGAGCACGACGTAGCAAAAGGCAGTGCAAAATATGCACAGACGAAGTGGATCTCATATTAATTTACAATATGGGGGCTGCGAATAATGAAAAATACACAGCAACCGCTAGTATTCGCCTACGAGGTTAGCTGACGGGTTTGGCATATCGCCTATGATGTGCTACGGGCGTAGCTGCATCAATTCACCCCAAAACTTGGTTCCCCCGTTTTCGCCCTTTGCAAGCGTCGAAATTCGGCCCTTCCTATAAGTCTGCGCTTGTGAGTTAGTAAATTTAGTAAATTAACCTTACCATAGATACAGATTAAATGCAAAATATAATTTTCAAAACTCCCTTGTAAAAACCTTTTGAATTGACTATAATACTCGTAAAAATTCGAATTGTTATGCGATGAAGGGAACAAGTAGGTAAGTAACACTTTCAGAGAGCGGGATATTAGGCTGAAAATCCCGTAAGTTGTCACTTACTGAATATCATCCTGGAGCGTCTGTGTGAACACAATTTGTCAGTAGCACATGTCGGGTTCTCCCGTTAACGAGAAAATGGATGCGATTTGATCTTCAAAAATGGAACAATTGCGCCCGGTGGTACAGCGAAAGAGTCTTTCGTCCGGTCAGGATGATGGGCTTTTTTGTACTTATTCGGATGCAAACGAGAGTCCAAAAGAGAGAATGGGAGTGGAGACCATGAACCGCGTCTATGTATTTGATACCACCTTACGAGATGGTTCACAAACAGAAGGAATCAGTTTTTCGGTAACAGATAAATTAACGATCGCCAAAATGCTGGATGAAATTGGAACAGACTATGTGGAGGGTGGTTGGCCGGGATCGAACGTCAAAGATCTTGATTTTTTCATGCAGACCCGTCATATGCACTTTGCCAACAGTAAAATTGTTGCTTTTACAAGCACAAGAAAAAAGAACTCGTCAGTACACCAAGACGAGAATCTTAAAGTACTGTTACGTACAGGCGTAGAGTTTGCCACAGTCGTAGGGAAAACTTCTGATTTTCACGTTGAATCTGCGTTGCAAACCAATTTATCGGAAAACTTGGCCATGATTTATGACACGGTTTTTTACCTTAAATCCCATGGTTTAAAAGTATTCTTTGATGCAGAACACTTTTTTGATGGGTATAAACACAATCAAGATTACACAGAACAGGCGCTAAAAGCAGCAGCACAAGCGGGTGCAGACTGGCTAGTACTATGTGATACCAACGGTGGAATGCTCCCACATGAAGTACAGGAAATTGTATCGGCAGTTCACCATATGAACTTAGGCCCGCTTGGCATCCATGCTCATAACGATGGTGGACTTGCCATCGCTAACTCACTAGCCGCCATTACAGCAGGAGCGAATCAAGTACAAGTTACGGTTAATGGCTTAGGTGAACGATGTGGCAACACCGACTTATGTACCATTGTGCCAAATTTAACCTTGAAAATGAACCGTGAAAATCGCATTGGAGATACTCACCTCAATCGCTTAAAAGAGGTGTCTGAAAAGGTCTATTCGTTAAGCGGACGTGAACCGAACCCAACACAACCTTTTGTTGGGAGCAGTGCTTTTGCACACAAAGCTGGCATTCACGTGAGTGCAGTAGTGAAAAACCCTGNTTTATATGAACACATTGTCCCCGAGACAGTGGGTAATGCAAGAAAAATAGTAGTTTCAGAATTATCTGGAACTAGTAATATTGTCTATGCACTCAATAAACTTAATCTACCTTCTCCACAAGATGCGGTGAAACGCATTTTGAGCCGTGTCAAAAAAGCTGAGCAAGATGGGTATGCTTTTGATCGGGCAGAAACGTCACTAGAGCTCCTGTTACGTGATGAACTAGGCATGCTGGATTTGCAGCTTACAGAAATCGAAACAAAAATTGATGCGCAAGATGAAGAATTCACGGTAACTTTGTATTGGAGTGAACACGGTTTACAACAAGGAGTTACCGAAAATAAGGTCTCCATAGGCAAAGGTGGCACTGTAGCACAAGCTTTG
>DAIELO010000196.1 GCA_027341705.1 Caryophanales bacterium | reverse complement strand
TCTCGCCCGCGACCAGTGGCTACTTCAGGAAAGCTCCGGACTTCTCGACAGACTGTTCGGCGGTCGCGTTGCACCACTGGTAGCCCATTTCAGTCAACATCGGAAACTTTCGGAAAGAGACGTGCAGGAGTTGCGGGAAGTATTGGAAAAAAGTTAGTCAAGTTTTCATTAAAAACTGTGTCATTTACAAAGGAGCCTGATGGCAGTTATTCTATTTCTCCTGCTTCTTCAGTTAGTAATTCGTCAAATTCAACTGCAACTGTGTCCCCTGATAATTCTTCCACATCGAGTGGCTCTGATCCAACATTAACCATTGGTGTAGGAATTTATGATCAAGGTATTTCTGGAGGACTTCATTACTATGAGGAACAAGGATATTTTAGTTGGAATGGCTATCCAATTGGTAATCCGCTAGCTACGGACGAGTATACCGTAGGATACGGTGGTGGCTTTGGATACAATACTAACAGCCTTTCTTCTGGCTCAATAACTTATTATACGGATGGAACAACAAGTTCCTCTTATCCATCAGTTCTTAATCAAGCAGTAAATGCTGGTGTGGAGTGGGAAGTGCATTATCCTAACAGAACTAGCCCTAGCGGTGCTGGTTCCGGTATCTCATACTTCCAAGGGGATGGAAGTTTGGTTTTTGGAATTCCAACTACTGATATAGGCATTTGCGATTACCAAATGGATTACTCGTTCAATTACCTTGCGTTTCAGCCGAATTTTGGTATTCTAGGCTCATACGGAGTAGGGCTTACTCCATATATGGGAAATGATATCATTCAAACTACTTCCAGCTTCAATTATTGATCATTATTAAATCTGGTCATAAAGAAACCCGTTAAGACATCCCAGGGTCTACCATGTTATTGATGGCTCTGGTATGTCTTATTTAGGGCTTGCTGAATTAACGATAAATCCCGAATTTTAAAGGGTTTTTGCTCCCTTTTGTCGAAGTAAGGTGCATAGATTTTCTTCAAAATCACGCATAATCCATGCATTTGGAGGTCTGATTCGTGTACCGACATTCCGAACATCAAATTCTACTTCCCGGCGACTTTTTTCTTCCCTTTGAAGGAAAGCTGAACGAAAAAAACCGTTGGGTTCAACTTGCATTCGTGATTCCGTGGGCAAAAGTGGAAGTCCACTATCGTAAGCAGCTTCGCTCGTTGAACCGGGGAAAGAAAGCGGTTCCCATTCGTATGGCGCTGGGCGCGTTAATCATTCAACAACGGTTGAATTTGAGTGATCGAGAAACGGCCGATCAGATCATGGAAAACCCGTATTTGCAGTATTTCATCGGCCTCCCAGGCTTTCAGTTTGAGGCACCCTTCCACCATTCCTTGATGACGTATTTTCGCAAACGGTTGAATGCCGATGTCATTCTTCAGGTGAATGAGTGGATTTTGTCGGTCGAGAAAGAGGGAGAGTCAAAGGATCAAAACACCGACGATCACGATGATGGCAATGATAGTGACGGAGGTCACACTGGATTCAATGCAACGTCTGAAACCGTCTTATCGCAAAATTCAGAGCATCCGACCTCCAGCAATACGACCGTCAACATGATGATGAAGAACCGTGGAAAACTTTTGCTGGATGCGACTTGTGCACCAGCAGACATTGCGTATCCGACGGATTTAAATCTATTGAATGATGCCCGAGAGAAATTGGAACTGATGATTGACTTCCTCCATGAACCGGATCAGGGAGAGAAGAAGAAACCCCGAACCTATCGTGAAAAAGCGCGGCGCGAGTATTTGTCGGTAGCCAAGCAACGCAAAAAGGGGGCCAAGACGTGGCGCAAAGCGGTGGGACGGCAATTGCGATATGTGGAGCGGGATCTGCGAATTCTGGAATTCTATCGAGATCGGCTCAAGCTCCTGCCATCTTGGCTGTATCGGGAGTTGTTGGTGATTCAAGAACTGTACCGCCAGCAAAAGGAGATGTACGCAAAGAAGAACCTTCGCATTGAAGATCGGATCGTAAGCATTAGTCAACCGCATGTACGCCCGATCGTGCGAGGGAAAGCCCGAGCAAATGTAGAATTTGGGGCCAAGTTGGCCATCAGTGTGGTGGATGGGAATGTGCGGATCGAACGGCTCTCATGGGATAGTTTCAATGAAGGGTTGACCTTGCAGGAGGCAGTGGAACGATACCGCGAACGATATGGGGTGTACCCGGAGGCCGTGTTGGCAGACAAGATTTACCGAAATCGCGTGAACCTGAAGTACTGTCGAGAACATAACATACGGTTAAGCGGACCGCCACTAGGTCGACCGCCGAAAGAGGAAGTGGCAGAACGAAAACGCGAGGCTCGGTTGGATGCGTCAGCACGCAACGCGGTGGAAGGGAAATTTGGAGAAGGCAAAAGGAAATACGGACTCGGGCTGATTCGAGCGAAATTGGCAAAGACGAGCGAAACGGTGATCGCGCTGCAAGTGTTGGTGATGAACTTGGAGAAGCAATTAAGACTTCTCTATGCCTTTTTATGGATACGAAAGACCAACGGTATGAATATCCTGATATTGGCATAAAAACAATCGTTTGAAGTGGTTGTTTATCCTTAAAATAGAACAAAGAAAAAGCCTGGCGATTATTCAGCAGGCCCTATTTAATGAGAAAATGCGTTTTGCCGAGGCAGATCGCCGACGGATGGATCACATTTTTGGGCAAAATGATGCCCGGGGAATTTGAGGCGATGCAAGTAAATGGAACACTCTAGAATCACTGTGGAGCCTTGCTTCTGTAATCGACAAATCATCAACTCTTCGGTCGATATGGGTTTACACTTTTCCAAAT
>DAIELO010000195.1 GCA_027341705.1 Caryophanales bacterium | reverse complement strand
CTGCATTTTACTAACACAAGAGAATTATATTACATTTAGTTAGTAAAGTACAATACGTAAGTGAAAATTTTTTGATTATTTTTGCTTCCAATTTATATCGAACTGACGTCACACACGTTCCTTTCGTCACATATAGTCCAGCATGATTCTACGAAAAAGCAAAACAAATGAGCCTCGATTTGGTAAAATGAACATGGGCAATCATGGGCGCGGCGAATAGTTTTGCGCGTGTTGTGTGTCTAGATGAAGAATTTGATGTGGCTGGGGACAGATGATAATGTGCAAAATTGAAGAAATTGATGTTTATGGTTATTCGGGAATCAAGATGGTTAATGATCAGTTGGAAGCATGGCTTATTCCTGCGTGGGGAAGTAACTTGATTCGTCTAAAACTGCGTGAATCAGATACCGAATTGTTGAGAAATCCAAATTCATTAAATGAATATATGGAACAACCAATGCTCTATGGCATACCGATTCTTTTTCCTCCCAATCGAATTGCGAATGGGACTTTTTCATTCCATCAATCTACTTATCACTTTGATGTCAATGAACCTGAGAGAAACAATCATTTGCATGGGTTTGTATTCAATCGTCCTTGGCAGCTATTATCTGCTGAGGTAAACGGGCATCGGATTGAAGTGAGGACGATGTTTGACTCGACCTTACACCCTGATGTGGTGAGGCAGTTTCCACATCCATTTACGATTGTGATGTACTATGAACTGGAAGGTTCAAAATTATCGATGAACGCGACCATTGTTAATCACGGGAATACACCCTTTCCGTGGGGACTTGGTTATCACACAACATTCACCATACCGATGCGTCCCTTCGTTTATGACAGTGGAGGAAGCACATTGTATATCCCAGTAAGCCATCATTGGGAACTTACAGAGCAATTGGTGCCAACCGGCAGATTAATGACATCTGCGCTTGTAACGGCACTGAATGAGGGAATTTGTCCTTCAGACTACGCTTTGGATGACGTGTTTTTGTCTTCTGTGACTGGCGATGTCAACATGGCAATTTTGGAGGATGGCGTGAATGGTGTCGTATTAAAATACACATGTGATTCTCAATTCACCCAGTGGGTGATTTATAACGATGATGGTCGTCAGGGGTATGTGAGCATTGAACCTTATACATGGGTGACGAATGCTCCTAATCTATCGCTTCCTCATTCGCTTACTGGATTGCAGGTTTTGAATCCTGGTGAAAAAGTCATACTGAATAGCAGTATTGAAGTCGGACGGAGGGAAAAATAGTGAAAAATATTCGGTGGGGTATTCTTGGGACAGCGCGTATTGCTGATGAGCAACTGATCCCTGCTCTGAAGATGACGCCAGGCGCGGAACTAATTGCAGTGGCCAGCAGGAACTACGAAAAAGGCGTAGCCTTTGGCGAAAAACATAACATACCTAGGATATATGACGACTATGACACGTTGTTGCAGGACGTAGACGTGGATGCGGTGTACATCCCGTTGCCGAATCATTTACATGCAGAATGGACGATTAAAGCGGCCCGCCATGGCAAACATGTGCTCTGCGAAAAACCAGCAGCATTAACTGCACTGCAGGCAGAAGAGATGATCCAAGCCTGTGAAGAAAATCATGTGCTGTTTATGGAAGCTTTTATGTATCAATTCCACCCGCAATGGAATCGTCTAAAAGAATTGATAGATAACAGGGAGATTGGCGATGTCCAACTGATCAATGCGAGTTTTTCGTTTTTGCTGGAAGCTAGGGAGGATATACGGCTTCACACTGATATGGGGGGAGGTTCGCTGTACGATCTAGGGTGCTATTGTACACATTCTATTGGATTAATTGCGGATAGCGAATGGGTTCAATGTTCTGCAAATGCGACGCACCGCCAAGGGATAGATGGTTCCACCACTGCCACCATGAAATTTAAAAATGGAATTGTCGCTCATTTTGATTGTTCGTTTCAAGTACCGAACCGTCAACGTATCGAGGTATGTGGAAGCGAAGGATCAATAGTGGTTCCATACCCGTTTCGCGCGGATTTGGGCGTTCCGAAATTGATTATATCTGGGCCAAATGGTGTCAGCGAAGAAACAGTTGAAGATGTGAATGTGTATCAGTTGCAAATCGAACATTTTCAAACGTGTATTCTTGAACAGTCTCCGCCTCGCGTTAGTAAAGTACAGACCATCAACAACATGAAAATGATCGATGAGTTATATCGTTCGTCAAGAACATAAGCCGAAGGGTCGGGGAAAAAGGGGGGGAAGGCGAAGACGATGCGAGTCATTCGCAAAGATATGCAAACCACAACAACATGGTCCAGTGGAACGACAACTGAATTGGCAATTTATCCGGCGGATGCAAAATATACTAAACATAACTTTAAATGGCGAATCAGTACTGCGACTGTAAATAACGAGACATCAATATTCACTATGTTGCCAGGGATATGGAGAATATTGATGGTCGTTGAAGGTGATTTATCTCTTGAACACACTGGGCATCACAATGTGCATCTTGCTCCTTTTGAACAGGATCAGTTTTCCGGGGAATGGGAGACAAAAAGCAGGGGGAAGGCAACGGATTTCAATGTGATGTTGACCGAAGGGTATGTTGCGAATCTACGTCTACTGACATACGCTGCTACGGAAGATCGCCAAGTAATAGTACCCAAACAAGAATACAGCAATGAATCGTTCGAAATATTTTGGCAGTGTGAGAAAATTCAGCAAAGCATTGGGGGTTGCATTGTTATGCGGATTTCTTCATCTGAATATTTCGTATGCAGACTATACACCGACGATAGTTGGATGGTACGGGGGTT
>DAIELO010000194.1 GCA_027341705.1 Caryophanales bacterium | reverse complement strand
GGTGTGCTGGCGGCAGCTGCGCTGAAAGGCCTGGGCGGTGAGTTTCAGGGGAGACTTTTGCCGCAAAACAATGAGGAGATGGAACGCTGCTTGAGCATGGGACTCGACGATCCTACACGGGTGTTGCGCATGAATGATTTAGTGCGCACTGATGAAGCCATGTTTGCTGCGACGGGGGTGACAGATGGGGAAGTGCTGCGAGGTGTGCGCTTTTTGGCAGGCGATATCGCCACTACGCACACGCTGGTCATGCGGTCGAGCAGCGGCACGATTCGATTTATTGAGACGCGACACAAGTTGCACCAAAAACCTAATTTGGTGATGATCTAAGCACGTCTTTTCTAGGGAAAATTGCATAAAGTGATGATACGCAGGTAAACATGCTATAATGCAGCTTAATTAATAATCTGAATATGGTGAGGGCAGGTTCAATTGCAAATTAAAGAACTAGAAACGATGAAGCTCACGGAGCTTTATAAGCTAGCTAAGGAATTCCAGATTCCCTATTATGCTAGCATGAAAAAGAAAGAACTTATTTTTGCGGTGCTGCGTGCACAAGCAGAAAAAGACGGGCTGATTTTTGCAGAGGGTGTCCTCGATATTATGTCTGATGGGTATGGGTTTTTGCGACCTATTGGCTATTTACCAAGTGCTGAGGATATCTACGTCGCTGCTTCACAAATCCGTCGCTTTGATCTTCGCGTTGGTGACTTGGTGTCTGGGAAGGTCAGACCACCGAAGGAAAATGAACGCTATTTTGGACTTTTGCAAGTGGAAGTGGTCAATGGTACAAGTCCAGAGACGGCAGCAGAACGGCCTCATTTTCCAGCGTTAACGCCGTTATTTCCACAACAAAAGTTGACGCTGGAGACAGAGCCACAAAAGTTTGCCACAAGGATTATGGATTTGTTGTCACCAGTTGGCATGGGGCAAAGGGGACTGATTGTAGCTCCTCCTAAAGCAGGTAAGACCATGCTGTTAAAGGAAATTGCCAATAGTATTTCCGCTAATTACCCCAATATCGACCTCTTTGTTCTTCTCATCGATGAGCGGCCAGAAGAAGTTACAGATATGCAACGATCCGTGCGCGGAGAAGTGGTAGCATCTACTTTTGACGAATTGCCGGAAAATCACATTAAAGTCACAGAACTAGTGCTCGAACGTGCGATGCGACTCGTGGAACACAAGCGTGATGTGGTGATTTTAATGGACAGCCTGACGAGGCTCGCGCGGGCGTACAATTTAGTCATTCCTCCTAGCGGAAGGACACTTTCTGGTGGTATTGATCCGGCGGCGTTTCATCGCCCTAAGCGGTTTTTTGGTGCGGCAAGAAATATTGAAGAAGGCGGCAGTTTTACGATTTTGGCGACGGCGCTGATTGATACCGGGTCACGCATGGATGACGTGATTTACGAAGAATTTAAAGGAACAGGCAATTTGGAACTTCACCTCGATCGCAAATTAGCAGAAAAACGCGTATTTCCCTCGATTGATATTCGTCGTTCGGGTACTCGGCGCGAAGAAGTGCTCTTGACCAGTGAAGAATTGGATAAAATTTGGGCGCTTCGCCGATCCCTTGGCGACAATAATGAATTTACTGAAATATTTCTCCGCCGTTTTAAGCAGACAAGATCGAATACGGAATATTTGTCTACATTGGAAAGTACGACAGATTCGGGTCGCGATGGCACGAGAGACATATCGGATAACAGGCGCGTCAGTGCGAGATCCTTATAGAATCAACGCGAAAAAAGGTTGTGTCAACACTTGAATATTGTGTATGCGGATGAAACAGGCCGCATGTTTGATTTTCCCGAGTTGCTTGCGGTGGGTCGAACGGGTAGTGAAGTCACACCGATAGAAGCGCGAGAATGGATTCCGCTTCCTGATGGAGCCACCTTAGTGTCCTTGCCTCATTCTAGAGCATTAGGACTTGAACCCAATAAAGGATCGCTACAAGCCATGCCAACTGCTTATTCTGCCGTGGGGGCACTGTTGCCTCAGGGCTATACGAGGCTGTATTTGCCTGCGTATCATAAGCAAGCGGATCACGAACCTTATCCACTGTTTGGCTATACGGCGGTTGGTTTTGAACAGGACAAGTTCTATGTGGCGGCGACAAAAAGTGATGAACCGGATGCTTGGAATCCGCTTCAATATTCGCAGGAGGATGCGGCTTTGCGCGTAGCTCACCTGCGAGCCAAATTTCCAGACAATCGTTTGTATGATCATTTGACCACTTGTGCCTTAGAGTATGAGTGCGTGACGGCTAGAAACACCTTTTTTGAAAAACAGGAAGGTGCGATTCCTGTATCGCCCACTTGTAATGCAGGTTGTTTGGGGTGTATCAGTGAGCAGCCTGCTGATGTGGGATTTGTGTCGCCACAAACGCGACTCACGATCAGACCAATGGTAGATGAAATGGTGGAACTGATGATCAACCATCTCCGTCAGGCAGGCCCTGATGGAGTCGTCTCTTTTGGACAAGGTTGCGAGGGGGAACCGTCTGTGCGTGGGCATGATCTGGCCGCTGCTATTTTGCGCACACGGGAGATCATTACCACTGGAGCAATCAACATCAACACCAACGCTGGCCTCACTAAGCAGATCCGCGCGATGGTGGATGCAGGGCTTGATTTGATGCGCGTGTCGATCATCAGCGCCTTGCCTGATCACTACCATGCGTATTACCGACCGCGTGGGTACACGCTCGACGATGTGGCGAACTCTGCACGCTACGCGGCAGACAAGGGCGTCATCGTGTCGCTAAACTATTTGATTTTCCCTGGCGTTTCTGATCAAGAGGATGAGATTGAAGCCATGGT
>DAIELO010000193.1 GCA_027341705.1 Caryophanales bacterium | reverse complement strand
AAGCAAACTAGACAAGGCCTCAAAGAATGCAGCAGGAGAACGTTCAGGATATAAGATTCCTGCATAAAAAATGGTAAATGGCCCTGAATGAGATGCTATGGAGGGGGCAAGCGGATAATCATTGGGGTCAACCCCATTGCGAATTACAGAAATTTTACTCTGATAATTAGGATACTTAGATGCAAATAAATCACGGAAACTGTTAGTCACCGTGATAATGGCATCGGCTCTACGGAATACTTGATTTTCTAACTTCGTTTCTAGCTCTTTGCGTAGACCTGTTCGTTGGAAATGCATATTATCAATCCAAGGATCGCGAAAATCAGCCACCCATTTTGCCCCTGTCCAACGTTGAATTAGCATGCCAGCCAGGTGAGTGCTGTTCGGCCCCGATGTGGTATAAATGCATGCAATTTTGTGCTTTCGAACGAGTCTGCTGCCGGTAAAAGCGGCTTGAATTGCCCATAGTACAGACTCATCTGGAATGAGCAGGGCGTCCTTTGCTGCCTTAAGCCATTGCCCTAGCCGTCTTTTTAACGTAGGAGATGCAGCGGCAGGGGGACTTGTCGCGACCACGTTGTCCTTATTGCTATTGATAAAACGACCGATCCAGCGAGATACTGGATCATTGATGCGAAATACGTTAACCGCTTGCGGTATCTCATCTACTAATTTTTGATCCATCGTAGCAGAATATACACCGTCTGTAGTGAGGACGGTGACATGCCAGTCAGATTGTCCTAAATAACGTGTAAATTTTAATGGTCGTTGAACGCCAATCCCCCCCACCGGAGGAAATAAATAGCTAATAATTAGTACGTTTGACGATATTGCCCTATTTATTTCCTGTGGGGGAAAGGTCATCGATTTTTCACCTCAGAAGGCTGTTGAGCCGTATATGCGGTGAGGCGATCTTTTAGGTCAACAAACACGACATCAGACTTGCAAAGTAGTAATTTATCTTCCCAATCTATCATTGTGAAATCTGGTTGCCATGTGCCTACGAGTACAGCGTCTGCTTCTTGTAAACATTCTTCCAGTGATGCTACTTGGTAGGGTAAAAAATCTGTCACAGTCGGATCAAACGCTTTTAAATTGGCACCGTAAGAAATTAGCAATTCTGCGCAGTCAACGGCAGGACTGTTGCGTGTATCGTTGGAACCATCTTTCATGCCAAGCCCTAATACGGCAATCCGACTGTTGGCTATGGGTTTCCCAATATCCATGAGTTCGCCTGCCAGCCGATCCATCAGGTAATTAGGCACATAGGCATTGATTTGGCGTGCCAATCGGAAAAGCGGGAGCGCGTTTTCATCTTGTAATGAAGCATCTAGATAATGATAAGCGTTGGGAATGCAATAGCCACCCACGCCAATTCCAGGTTCTAGTAAATTCACCCGTGGATGCGTATTAGCCATCTTAATTAATTCATAAACGTTCATGTTGCGAGCTTCGCAATAGCGTGCTAATTGTTGCGCTAACGCGATGTTTACATCCCGTTGAACATTTTCAACGACTTTGACCGACTCTGCGACGGCCAGTGTAGTAATGTGTAGTTGGCCTGAGGTTAGTTCACTAAGTAGATCTTTGGCCGCCAATGCACATGCTTCGGTATAGCCACCAAGTACGATGTCAAGTGTCTGAAATTCATACATGGCTCGTCCCTCAGCCACGCGTTCTGCAGCATAGGCAACATGAAAGTCGATCCCCGGCTCTAGTCCACTTTTATCCCGGAGACGTGGAATAAGTTGTTCTTCCATCATTCCTGGAACAAGAGTGCTGCGAATCAGCACCAAATCACCAGGTTTAATAGCTTGGCCTAAGTCTTCCATGGCATGATATAAAGGAGCCGTATTCAACTGTCCATCTAAACTGACTGGAATTCCAACAGTGACGATAAAAGCCTGACTATCACGGGTATCTGTCCATTCAAAAGTCGGCAAAAAGTTGCCATTTTGTAAGTGACGTTGCAATATTGAAGATAGAGATTCTTCTTTATAATCCTCATGAATAGAGGTGTGTCCTTGCAATAGCTGCTCGATCTTTCTGCGATCCACATCCATACCGATTACAGTCAGTCCCTTTTCACAAAAGGAGAGTGACAGAGGTAATCCAATAAAACCTAAGCCGACAACGCTGATCGTTCTTTTCATGAATTTGGTAATCCTCCAGACCATATGGTTTGATTACATAAACGTACCACATCTATGAGTAGGTGTGAAATAATATAACAAATTTAATATACCGTATGGGTGCGTTGACGTTCAACTAAAGACTTTGCATAATTATATTAGTATCATCGCATAACAAACTGAGAACAAGCATTGTACAAAAGGATAACGAATGAGGGACAGTAGGTACATACAAGAGAGGGAGTTTTTGAAGTGAAAGTAGCAGAAATTATGGTAACTAATGTGTACTATGCAAGGGAAACAGATAATGTGCGAAGTGTTTTGGAGAAATTTTCGGAGTTTGGAATTGGTGGTATGCCGATCGTTGATCAGTCTCATCATCTAATCGGATATATAAGCGATGGAGATATTATGCGACATTTAGGAAAACATATGAATCGTTCATTAAATTATTTTGCGATGGCAGCAGAGTATTACTCCGGCATTGGGTTAAATTCAAGTGCGGGCATCGAGTATGATGAATTAAAGGAAAATCTTCAACAAGTGATTGAATTAAATGTCTTGGAGGTGGGAGTGAAAAGAGTGTTAAGCGTCAGGGAACAAGATGACATCGTAGCGGTAGCCGATCTTCTTTCTAAACGTAATATTAAAAAAGTGCCTGTCGAGAGAAATAAACAACTTATTGGTATTGTTAGTCGCGGTGATGTGGTTCGTGCG
>DAIELO010000192.1 GCA_027341705.1 Caryophanales bacterium | reverse complement strand
TCCACCACTCGATCTTCACCAAATTTTTCCTGCAATCCATCAGTTGCCCGAAACACGCCGCCTGACTTACCCACATCTTCACCAAGGATGAGCACACTCGGATCACTTGCCAACGCTTGGGACAGTGCATGATTGATCGCTTCGATCATATTCATTACCGGCATCTCAGCGCACCCCCTTGTTCACAACCGCCGCTTTTTGCTCACGTAGATGTGGAGTCAGATTCGCGTATACATAGTCAAATGATTCTTCTAATGTGCCTTTTTTTACTCCTTCAGCCGCCACCACGACTTGCTCAATTAGTACCGTCGCTTCTTCTAGTAATGTCTGTTCACGCGCTGTATCCCATAACTGTCGCTCCATCAGGAAGCGTCGAAAGCGAAGCAGTGGGTCCTTTTGCCGCCACGCCTCCAGTTCTTCCTGCGTGCGATAACGGGTAGGGTCATCGGAAGTAGTGTGTGCCCCCAGCCGAAATGTCACCGCTTCGATCACCGAAGGCCCCTCCCCCGACCGCGCACGCTGCACTGCTTCTTGCGTCACTTTGTACACCGCCAACACATCATTACCGTCCACCTGCACACTGGGAATCCCGTAGGCCAATCCTTTTTGCGCCAACGTCTGACTTCCTGACTGTCGACTACGCGGCATACTAATCGCCCATTGATTATTTTGAATAAAATAAATCGCAGGGAGCTTAAACACAGAAGCAAAGTTCAATGATTCGTGAAAATCCCCTTGAGAAGTAGCACCATCCCCCAAATAACAAAGGCTGACATGATTGTCGTTGAGATACTTCGACGCCCACGCACTCCCCATCACTTGAGTGGTTTGTCCGGCAATAATGATTTGCACAGGAAAGGCGTTTACACCCTCTGGCCAACTCGCGCCGTGGACATGACCCATCGTGTATAACAAACTATTCTCGAGTGGCAGCCCATGCATCCATAAAGCTGGCACCTCACGATAGCTGGGAAATAACCAGTCACTTTTTTCCAGAGCATACGCACTTCCCACCTGCGCGGCCTCTTGACCACTAAATGGAGCATACGTTCCTACTCGCCCTTGTCGTTGCAAACGAACGACACGTTCATCATAAGTGCGAGCGATGATCATGTGACGATACATGTCTACGAGTTGTGCTTCCGTTAAATCGGGCACCTCACCCACCAATTCCCCCACTTCATTCAACACCTGCACCTGTGTGATGGTCAGGCTTTCTGGTTTGATCCACATCGCCAAGCGCCCCTTATGTATTCATGATGGTACCATTTCGACAAGGACGTCCAGATTCCTGTCCACAAAGTCTACCCAAATTGCCACCAAGCCTTCACCTTGTTCACCTTTCAATTCCTTGCAGCACCATATGCACAAAAACTTCCGTCACTTCTCGATCGTTCAATTCACCATCAGGATGAAACCATTGATAACTCCAGTTGGTCAGCCCAAGAATACCCAATGCAACAATTTTTACATTTAAGTCTTGTTTAAACTCCCTGGACTGGACTCCTTTTTGTAACACCATTTCTAAATTCGCACGAAATTGGTTGCGTTTAGGAATGATTTCCGCCAATCGCTCCATGCCCAAATTCCGAATTTCCCGAATAAAAACCCTCGCACTTGCTCCCTGCTGATCAATGGTATGCAACTGCATATAGACCATATCAAAAAGCTTGGTGCGATAATTTGTGCTAGGATCCTCAAGAATTTCTGCTTGACGCCTGAGCGCACCGTCGATATATCGTTTATGAATGTCCATCAGGAGTTCTTCTTTGCTTGTGAAATAATAGTAAAAAGTGCCCTTTGTTACTCCAAGGGCATCGCATATATTCTGAATCGACGTTTCGCTAAATCCATTTTTCTCAAAAAGTAAAATACTTGCGGCTGTTATTTTTTCTTTCATGAATAGCCTCCCACGCGAAATGAATCACATGGCAGAACTTCCGCCATCCACTACCAATACGGTACCCGTAACATAATCTGATGCCTTTGCCGCCAAAAATACCGCTACTCCTTTAAGATCGTCGTCTGAACCAAACCGCCCAAGAGGGGTGGAGGCAAGCAAAAGATCTTTACTTCTTTCCATCAAGGCCTTTGCCATTTTGGTCGGGAAAAAACCCGGTGCAATCGCATTGACATTAATGCCGTATGGCCCCCATTTGACCGCCAAATCTTTAGTAAAAGTAATCACAGCCCCTTTACTGGTGTTGTACCCGATCGCATCCATCACACGCGGGTCTACGCCACCCAACCCCGCGATAGAGGCAATGTTGATTATTTTCCCACCCGTTCCTTGTGCAATCATGACCTTGCCTACCGCTTGGCTCATCAAAAACGTTCCCGTCACATTCACATCTATAACCTTTTTCCAAGCTTCCAATGGCATATCTGCCGCTGGCGCGCCCCAAGTTGCGCCACTATTATTCACAAGAATATCAATTCCACCAAAACGTTCCACAGTCGCCTCTACGACTCGCGTGACATCCGCTGGGTTTGCCACATCACAAGCCATTGTCAGTGTCTGCACTCCGAGTGCTGTCAATGTGTGGGCCACTTTTTCACAAGCTGCTTGATTGCGTGAGCAAAGCACAAGGTTAGCTCCTGATTCAGCAAATGCAGTTGCTATCTGCTCACCAAGGCCTCTTCCTCCGCCAGTGACTATCGCCGTTTTCCCTGACAAATCAAACAATTCTCGCATATGCATGAGAAAATACACCTCCGTCCATGAGCGATTGACCTATATCTCTTAGCCTGGGTTAAAAATCTAGTCACAAATCGTCCAATTGGTTTACATCCGATAACTGTTGCAAAAGAAAATCAACCTCAATATTAGCAATGAATTTTTCGTTTTCATCATGTGACTCTTTGCTTATCTTTACCGCTT
>DAIELO010000191.1 GCA_027341705.1 Caryophanales bacterium | reverse complement strand
CTGTCCATATGACCTCTTTGTCATCGAATTTGTGTTACATAATGGAATTGGTTTCCTTGTTTATTAGAACATATGTTCGTTAAAAAAGTATGAAAAAGCCCTTAGCCGATAAAGGGCAGGGGCTTTTACGATTTCGGGTGAGTCTAAGCAGATGATATCAGCATGGCAAAATCCGTAATAATTATTCCAAAAATTATTCCTTCGGCACGTATTTGCTATAGTGGTCTATGTGCGATGTTTTTATGGGCTTTCCGGTTGCAAAAACAGGCATCAAATTGTAGAACGGTTGCAGCGATACAAAGTATTACTTGACATTCATCTCTGCAACTATATCACTAAAATTTCTCGAATTTTGCAACCAAACTTCTATAATAAGGAATATATTGCCCGATATATATTCGAAAAACGATAAGTCCGTGTAGTCGGTTGTGCCACTGATGTCGCATGCAGGTACAAAAAAAGCGACCCGAAGGCCGCTCCTACTGACTGACATGGTGTACATCAAGTATACGTTATTTTCGTTCGACATTATACCTGAAATTATTCCTTATACATCCCAAAAGTCCCTTTCCTTCGCCTCTGGATCAATCTCGCGTATTGCCTTCATCAGCTTTCGCCCAGTGAGTCGAGTGGGCTTTTTAGCTTCTCCACGAGCTAAAGAGCTTATTGTTGTTATCGGCACCCCACTACTACGTGATAAATCAGTTTGTGAAATTCCGATTTGGTCTAGCCATTTACCGAAACGAGTTCTTGGTGCTTTGAAAATCCACATCATGGCAACATCTCCTGTTCCCAGTTTCGGTAAAACAAAAATTGTTTAAACGTCGTTAAATTATTTTTCCTTCGTAATAATGGACAATCAGTCTGCCATACCTTCTCATTAAGCACGCAAGAAGAACGCAATGAGTACTCAAGGAGGGGCTGAAATGCTCGAAGTGATCAGCATCGATAACGGCCGGAACGGGATAAAAGGTGTCAGTGAATCTGAACGTATTTATTACCCTGCAGCACTGGGCGCCTGGCGTCAGCTACGTAATGATAGGCCGTTTCACCGTGATGATTTGACTGTCGAATATGAAGGATTCACCTATTTTGCAGGCCGTGTGGCGGCAGAAGAGGCAAATGACGGGGCACATCTTATGCTTGCGTATAAGATCCACAAAGATACTAAAATACTCTCGTTGGCAGCGGCGCATCGACTGATTAAGAATGGGGCGCAGCTGATGCTAGTGACAGGACTCCCTATCAGTTTCCACAATCCATATGACAAACAGAAGATGCGCGAATTATTGCTTGGTGAACATCAAATAGCAGTGAACGGTCGCTTGAAATCATTCACCATTGAACGAGTGGAAGTGGGTGCCGAGGCTGCAACGGTTGCTTGGTCATTGGGTCGTACACGACACGAGCGGTTCCATGTGGTGGACGTTGGATCGCGAACCGTCAACTTTGCCACCGCCATCAACGGACGTTGGGTGGATCGTGAAAGCGATTCTTTAGATTATGGTTGGGAGACATTCAGGGGCACCGAGGAACAGTTTGCACGCTACACCATCGCGGATCTTTCAAAAGTTTTGCGACCGCTTGGACCAATTGTATTGATTGGCGGTAAAGCGGAATCCCTTAATGATCACTTCAAGCCATTCCATTCTCAAATCGAAGTTCACCCAGATGCCTTGTTTGCCAATGCGTCTGCTTTTCACGAGTTAGGAGTGATTGCCCATGAGCGCCAAGCCACGACGAGATAGCGCAAAGTGTGCCATCGTCAATATGACTGTTAGTTTTAACGTGGAAGACGCCTATCAATTCCAACTGCTGCAATACGTGCAGGCATGGACGAATTTCTCCGGTACCATCAAGCGATTCATCGGGGCACAGATGCATGACAATCAAGTTGCAGTGCCTTTTCCATACGTGCTATCAACCGATTTGGCAAAAGTACACGAAATTATTCCGAAAATTATTCCTGATCAGGTCAGGGGTGTGGTTGCGTTGGATGACTATGATCCCGTGAGCGATATATTCGGGAATCCCTGAGTACTCAGGGAGTAGCTGGTCACTCATTGCGTACTCATTGAGTACTCCATGAGTGCCTGGGGCAGGGGAGGGGACTTAGGTACGGTTTACCTGACTTATCTCTGCAATTTTTTGAGCGATCTAACCTGGAGAGGGGAAGAGGAGAAAGTGAGAAGCGATCGGTTGATTCAATGTTTTCCAACGCTCAGGTTGGAATGGCACCTGCAGATCCAGCAGCTGGCCGCAATCAAAGGCATTTCGAAAACGAAGTGTGCCGCCCAAATCGCTCATTATGCTCTGTGGAACCTTGCAATCCTCGATCAGTTGCAGCCTTTCTTCCATTTCGGTATCGCCGTGGATTGGGATAAGTCTGCTTCAGACAACTGTTTTCACGCATGGATGGTAGACCGTAAAGCCAAGAAGATCCAGCCTGTAATACGCGCTGAGCAACAGGATGGCAAGCGCTTGAAATTTCGAATCGACCAGGAGGACAGACACCGTCAGCAGGTCATCGCATATGGCCTCGGCGTCACCAAGGCAGATACCATTTGGTCAGTATTATTCCCGCTGACCTTGTTGGATGGGCGCTCATTGTGGAACCTGACAAACAACAGGGACGTAATCGTTCGTGGCTTCCATCCACTTCGGCAGGAATGGGTTGCCGCAAAGAGTTGGGACAATTACAGAGGAAGGGAGGTTCAAGTGTGAAGTATATCCTTGCACATCCGACGCTGATCATGCAGTTGGCTACGTTTGCCGATCATACAGTGCAAATAGGAATGGTGAAATTAGGGGAAGCTTTGATGCTGATGTTAGGCGGGATTTAGTGTTATGCTTTGGGAACATCTTGGGAACAAAATTATGAT
>DAIELO010000190.1 GCA_027341705.1 Caryophanales bacterium | reverse complement strand
GACATCAGTGAGCGCAAGAAACTGGAAAATGAATTGGCTTTTTTGGCTCACCACGATGCATTAACCGAACTGCCCAACCGAACGGTGCTGGAGTCACATTTGCTGATGGCGATGGCGCGAGCACGTCGCCTTCAGCAAATGTTGGCCGTTGGCATGCTTGATCTTGACAATTTCAAGCTAGTCAATGATACGTATGGACATCCGGCTGGCGATCAACTTCTGCAAACCATCGCATCACGAATGCGTGCCGCATTGCGCGAAAACGACCTACTGGTGCGTCTAGGCGGTGACGAATTTGTGATAGTAATTGAAAACTTTTATGCCGTAGATGAACTTGACCCCCTGATGATGCGCTTACAAGATGCGATTGAAGCTCCTATACTTTTGCACGCAAATTTTTCTGATGTGGAGGTACATGTGGGAGCCAGCTTGGGGATGGTGCTATTTCCAGAGGTAGAGGGGGAGCCAGATTCGCTATTACGCAAAGCAGATCAGGTTCTTTATCGAGTGAAAGCAATAAAAGGCCAACGGGATCGATGGTGGGTCATTAATAACGATCTTTGAATTAAAAGCACATGTACTTACCCTCTAGTGTCTTGCGCTGAAAAACATACAAGACATTTGAGGGTAAGTGCTCACGTGGATGGGTACTTATATTTATTCGGCGTCAAAAACGCCAGTGGACAGATAACGCTCACCTGTGTCGGGAAGCAGTGTGACGATCATTTTGCCTTTATTCTCTGGTCGACTTGCGACTTTTTTTGCGGCCTGAATAGCTGCTCCAGAAGAGATGCCGACAAGAATCCCTTCTGTTCTCGCAAGTGTTTTCGCGGCTTCATATGCTTCTTCGTTGGTGATTCGCAGTACTTCGTCATAGATGTTGGTATTTAACGTACCTGGAACAAAGCCAGCGCCAATGCCTTGGATTTTGTGTGGTCCAGGGTTACCTCCAGATAGCACGGGGGAATTATCAGGTTCAATCGCGATCACTGTCACAGATGGCTTATGAGCTTTCAGTACTTCTCCTACACCAGTGATGGTGCCGCCCGTGCCAATGCCGCTGATAAAAATATCTACGCGACCATCGGTGTCTTCCCAGATCTCTTCTGCCGTGGTTTGGCGATGTATCTCAGGGTTGGCGGGATTCTCGAACTGTTGAGGAACAAAGGAATGAGGAGTTTCCCGTTGCAATTGCTCTGCCATGGCGATCGCACCTTTCATGCCTTTGGCACCCTCTGTCAGGACAATTGTCGCCCCGAGTGCTTGCAGCATGTTCCGCCTTTCAATGCTCATGGTGTCAGGCATGCATAAGATGCAGCGATAACCCTTGGAGGCGGCAACAAATGCTAATGCAATACCGGTATTGCCACTGGTGGGTTCAATGATGGTAGTAATACCGGGCTTAATGATTCCTTTTTGTTCGGCATCATCAATCATAGCAAATCCAATTCGATCTTTGACGCTGCCAAGTGGGTTGAAATATTCTAACTTTGCGAGTACTTCGGTTTTAGTCTCATTGCTGATATGATTAAGGCGAATGAGCGGGGTACCCCCGATTAACTCAGTGATATTAGCAGCAATTTTTGGATAGGTTCTCATTTGGATTGTCTTCCTTCCTTGTTTTTAGTATAGTAATCCGATGCAAATAGTAAGTTTACATGTAGTGTAAGGGATTTGCAGCCAAATGTACAGTGAAAGGAGTTATTTTAATGAAAATTTCTACAAAAGGTCGTTACGGACTGATGTTGCTGGTGGATCTAGCGATTAATGAACCTACAGGTGAGCCTGTATCATTAAAATCCATTGCTGATCGCCAAGGGCTATCGGATCATTACCTTGAGCAGTTAATTACACCTCTACGCAATGCGGGCTTGGTACGTAGTGTTCGGGGCGCACGCGGTGGTTATGTACTTGACAAGCATAAATCCGAGATTACTATTAGTGAAGCATTGAAAATTCTGGAGGGTCCATTGTCACTAGTAGATGAAGACATTCACGATGGATTGCAAGAATTTTGGAGTAAACTGGAGGATAGTATTGTTTCGGTGCTTGCTTCGACCACGCTGCAGGATCTCGTAGAAATGAGAGAGAGAAACAATGATGAGTTTATGTATTATATTTAGGGGCTGATAACTGATGGATGATTTATCTTACGTATTAGATGAAATTTCATCTTATGCCATTTTAACTATGGATGGATTTGTTGTGGGAACAAATGCGCAATTTGAGCGGTTACTTGAATATACACATGAAGAAACAATAGGAAAAAAATATAATTATTTCATTAACACAGAATCATGGACAAAGGAGTATTTTGATTCGATTCAGGAAGTATTGAAAAACGGCAAGGTATGGCGAGGTGAAGTGGAAGCTAGGAAAAAAAGCAACACCAAATTTTGGGCGCAAATGATTTTAATTCCTTTACTAGACAACTCAAAAAAAACAGATAGGGTGCTCGCATTTTGCATTGATATTTCAGAAGATAAAGTCCTACGAGATCGAATCGAATTTCTTGCCTATCACGATGAAATAACTGGACTGGTTAATCGCAGTTATATGACAGATTTTTTGCATCGCATCATCAATGAAACGCCCACCATTAATATTTTTATGTACGTATTGCATGTGAATCCATATCAAGATTTTGTTCGCCATATGGGGCATGAACGAGCTGCAGAAATCTTGCAGGAAGTGACAAAACGGTTGCGAACGATTGAGACGGATCAGTTGTTTATGTCCTACTCAGAAGTTAACGAATTTATAATTTGCGCGGTTAATCAAGAACCATATAAAATTCAAGTGCTTGCTGAAAAAATTGTAGGTGTGTTTGCAGAACCATTTTACATGTCAAATGGATTGCATGTGGTTCTGCGAGTGCAAATTGGTGCCAGTATC
>DAIELO010000018.1 GCA_027341705.1 Caryophanales bacterium | reverse complement strand
GCAATCTGGTTGCCATCATCGGGTTGCGACTAGATTCTGGTAACCTTGAATCAAGCACTTCTATGATGACATCCACAATTTTTAAGCTTTCAGTCACTTCTCGTGCTGCTTTTGCCATATGTCCAGGGTACCATTGAATACTCAACTCATGACCTCCGCACCATATGTCTAACAAACAAACGGGAACCTGGATAACCAAGTTCCCGCAAAAGAAATACCGTACTTATCTGATCTCCTTGATTCTTGCAGCTTTTCCTCGCAGGTTGCGAAGATAGTAAAGCTTGGCGCGTCGAACTTTACCACGACGCATTACCTCGATCTTATCAATCTTAGGTGTATTCTTTGGAAAAGTTCGCTCCACGCCCACTCCGTAAGAAATCTTACGGACAGTAAACGTTTCACTGACAAGTGTACCCCTGCGCTTAATAACTACCCCTTCAAATACCTGAATCCGTTCTCTGGTTCCTTCACGAACTTTTACGTGTACCTTTAGAGTATCACCAGGACGAAACTTAGGGAAATCAGTACGCAATTGTTGCTCTGAAACTGCTCTTACTAACGGGTGCAAAATTATTCTCCTCCCAACAGGTGTTCATGCGCACTCGCAGCGGACCACCTTGATAACAGCAGTTAGTGTATCACAATCCATATAAAAACGCTAGTTCACTGTTCAAACAAATTCCTGTACTACGGCTTTTCAATTTGCGCTACCAGCCCGCTAGGCACACTGATAATAGCGTTCGGCGAATTATAATTGAAAAAAAGTTCAGTTGATGTCATCGCCTCAGTTCCTTTACCAGGAATGCCAACAGTAGATTGAACTTCAATTTGTCGTAAAAGGCCATCAGTGGCGTCTACCCATACTGTATATAATGACTCCTGTGGTTTGATTAGACTTGTACTCCCAATAAAAGAACCCAAGTCAACGGTCTTAAATTGATAAACATGACACAACCAAGAAACCGCAGTTTGATCAGGTAATTGATAGACAACTTTCGGTGGCTTTTTTGCAATCACATCAGCCAATGATTGCCAAGGTCGTAAATCAGTCACAGGGTTCATCGGTTTCCAACGGTTTCCATCTTCATAATAAGCAAATGATCCATTTTGATAAAGCGGATAATTGTTCCCGCCGATAGTCTCATCCATTTGAATTTGCACTGGAACAGCCGACGTCGGCAATATAATCGTGCCATAGAAATTCATTGATCGATCGTTTTTACCTGTAGTTTCTTGAATTTGCGCCTTCACTTGATAGTTTTGAATCGAGGACAAGCTATCAATAGCGCTTTGCACCTTTGCCAAACCTTGTGCGGCAACGGTACGCTCAACCACTGATTTTTGCATTAATGCAGGGGTCGATTGAAGATTTCCACAACCAGCAAGCAACATCGTGCCACCGACCAGTGCAATCATTATTAGTGTGTACTGCCTTATTTTCACCCTGCACTTCTCCTTCTCCTACGCCGCAACAAAGCGATGATGATTCCCAGCACATAACCGCTAATCACAAGATCATACAAAGGGATCCGTTCTTTTCCAAGAAGCATTATCTCCTGATGATCATAAACAGACATTAGTAATTGTGGCTGACTACCTGCAGAAACATAAACAGTCTGCAGATTAACCAAGTTACCATGATAAACCCTAAATTGTTGGATGAGTTGATGATTTTTATACACATACCCACCCAAATAACGTATAGGCGAATTGCTTACAAGACTCGGCGAATTCGCGATCATTATATCCCCATTGGATTGAGGAAACACAGACTCAAACCGGAAACTATCTCTCCCGCTATACCATAGCACCTTCCACTTATCAGTAGAAGTCAACTGGACAATTTGTGCTGGTACAGTATTAATTAACAGTTGTTCGGTTCCATTGCCAAGCACATCCGCAAAAACAATATCACTCGTCAAAGGATGACTATAGCTACCATATAAGGTTGCAATCACTTTAGGCTTATTAGGAGGCAAAGATACCACTTGAATCAAATTATTACCTTCCACTAGTACGGTAGGAGAATTAAGAACGGATTTAGGAAGTAGATGGTAAACACCCAATATGACCATCCCACCCGTTTTCACGTGAACCGCTTGATGGTCATATTCACCTGACAAAATTCCATTGTTTAATGTAAATCCTTGTTTTTGATCTAATGGATTTCTACCAGTAAGTTGATGCCATCCGTTTGCTTCTTCCTTTTCCGTTTGCACACTAATATTTGCAAGATCTGAAGACATTTGTCCAGGGCTAAGCAGCATGTCAAGCCACTCGCCAGGCGATGCTGAGAGCGAAAGATACATCCGGCTATCACCGTTAATATTTAAAAAGTGACTGGTGCTAAAAGGAAAATCTGCGGTTCCTAACGTGTTTACGGGCACTTGGGAAAGTTCTTGTGGTGTAGCAAAACCAGTGTGATATCTCAATCGACCTGGTTTAATAGTAACCAGATCATAAGAATGCTGAATTTCTACTAGCGCATTTTCTATCTGATTACTCCCACTTAACGCCACACTATTCACAAGGGTCTGTGCTTCGTCTTTGAACGGCTTATGAGCCTGTAAAGTGAGAATCATTTGCTGGCCAAACCGATTAGGATCAGGAATGGTGGTAACAGGTAAACTAGGTACTTGCGGATCTTGGCTGGCTAAATGACCAAGGTAATCAACACTAAAATGCGATAGTGTAGATAGACTATCTGAAGGCAGCCATATTTCGAAGCCAGTGAGCACCACAATGACCAAAAAAAGTTGCAATACGTTCTGTCGCATAAAAATCCGACCAAGTATTAACGCCAGCACAACAAAAATAATCCAATCAATAATTCTCCACGTTAATGTATAGTTGACCAATCCATCAAGAGCAAAAAATGTCATCAAAGAAAAAAGTGTAAATCGAAAAACAAATCTGCGATCATTTTTCGGAAAGATAAAGTAGAATAACAAGCTGGCCACAATGACGGCTAGGACACCGATATAAGAATACTGCAACGTCCATGCTGTAAACACCAGTTGATAAAACAGCACTACCCAAAGTGAGTAAAGCAACAGGAACGAGGTGGTAAGCCATTTAGTAAATGTCTTATTCACTTTCAATCGCCCCCTTGGTATAAATCAAAACCATACTTCCAGCAAACCAAAACAAGTAGTTCATTGAAGGTACTTCAAAAATGTTCTCCACAAAATTATGTGCTACTAACACAATGAGCGAACTAAATACACCGATAAACACATACCCCATTGGCGTCTTAAAATGTGGTTTAGCCGCTTTGTAAACTGCCCGCAAATAGACGAACAGTAAACCCACATAAGAAATGAGCCCCAACAATCCCGTTTCTGCAAGTGTTTTTGCGTAATAGTTATCAACGTAAATAACGCCAAAGAAGCGCGAGGCCACTGCTCCCCCGTATCTCCCCAATCCTGCTCCGAAAAAGGGATTGTTACGCATTTGATCATAGGCATTTGTCCATCTGGCAATTCTTCCACTAGCCATTGTTTTCGCCCAATACACGGTGGAAAGAAACTGAGCAATTCGCGCATGAATTGGCGGTATAAAGAACACTGCCGCCGCCCCAACAATCAGTGCCACAACTGTCAATCGTTTATCAATGAGCCACGTGAAAATCAAAGCCCCGATAAAGAAAGCAAACCATGCACCACGAGTAAATGAAAACACCAGTGACATGACCGTAAATACGGAAGCAAGTATGTAAAACCAGCGTTTTCCACGATGTTTTTCATATAATGCAAAACCAAATGCAGTAGGAGCAATGAACGCCATGTAGGAACCCATAATATTTGGACTGCCAAATACAGAATATACGCGTGTACGTTCATGCTCACCAAGATTTAACCACGCTGCCGGAATCGGCACTTTCACCACATATTCGTAGACACCGTGCACTGCAACTAAAAATCCTGCAAACACCATAAATTTTAATAAGGGGATAACGTCTTCTTTCTCAACGACATACGGGAACATCAACATAAACAACATGTATATGTAGTCTACTCGATAGCCTGCCAGAGCAACCTCAAGATATCCCGTATCCATCAAAACATATACAAGACCAAGCACAGCTACGAAAACAACCATCTTTTGCGGTTTTAATAAAGTTCTTCGATCCCCCAAAAAATAAGCCCGAATAACAAATACTGCAAAAAAAATCAGAAGCAGCTTGTCCCAAAAGCCACCAATTATCCCCCACGGATAGATATGAAGAAAATAATCGGATATTGGAAATGCCGCTAGTAAATACAGTGGCCACTTCATTTGCCTTGGTAAAACACTTACGCCCATCTTTCCACCTCGACCTATATTAATTCCGATTCATTATATCACAGCCCACTGTATTCACTACCGTCAATCAATGTATTTGCATTACATTTTGATTGCTAACCCAGCCTGTTTTTCCATTTCCGTCAACTACATAATCCCACCCGTTTCCAGCATTATTAATCAAAACTAAGTACACACCATTGGAAACCGAATCTAAAATATTACTATTGCTCGATACCGTTGCCGCATGAATTCCAAGCGTGCTACCATAATTAATTCCAGTTACTTCCATAACATTTTCAAGAGATACCAGGTTCCAATTTACGAATCCCGTCTGTTTGTTAGGAAGTGTTACCTCATCCCAACCAGGTGTATCACCCAATACAGGAAATGACGATCCTTTTGCTATATTACCCACCACTTGAGGTGTTGCCGTAGCGTCATTCGGTGACGAATAAACCACAATATTGTTGACTGCATTGCCAGTGGCACCAGGGGGGTAAGGAAACACCACTCGGGTAGATAATTCAGGCATTAACGGCTGATTAGCAAGACTAGGTGAGTAAGATGCAATTTCGGACATGATTCGTGCAATGCTGTTTGACCAGTAAGGATCTGTCGCATAGTCTACGTTCATCCCATCTAAGTTGGGTCCATTAAAAAACGAGCCATTACTATTCAAGTAATCGTTGCGTACAAACCAAGCCTCAAAATTGATGTCATACTCAATCGATCGAAAAGTCGCCGCTGCATTTGGATTACTGGTGTAGGCCTCATAGCCAAATAGGTTGTCTCTGTTTTTTGCGAAGTTCGAAGTTCCCCATCCAGACTCAATGATGGCATGTGCCACCAGGTATTGTGCATTCACACCAAACTGTTTCTCTGCTTCAATAAAATATGCACCTTTATTTTGCAAAACACTACTCCCCACAGCGTGACTTGCAATAAATGAATTAATCTGGTTGGCCGTCAAATTCGAAGGCGTCATTAAATTCATTGTGCGATATGGATTCTCCCAGTTACCCACGTAAACATCTCCCGAAGATTCCACCTCATACCAATGAGTATAATCCTCAGTCACATAAGTTTGCCCTGTAGTCATAAACGAAGGAGCAGGTGCCCAAGTAATATTTTCTTTACCCCACTGATCAATAAGCATATTGTTCTGTACTGTAAATGTATCCCCATTGGGAGAGGTGACATTCGTAGGATAATTAGAATACACTACTTGATTAGCCTTTGTATTAATCACCTGAACATGATCCAATGTCTTGGCAAAACTAATAGCACTTTGTTCACTTGTAAATGAACGCACCAATTGCAAGTACCGATACACGCCATAAAGTCCTACAGAAGACCACACCACTTGATTCGTACTGATCTGAATGACCACCGCACCACTCAGTGTTTTTGCATAGGCAATCGCTGATGCCTCATCCACAAACGACTTCTCAGTTTGCGTACCTACTTCAACCGTATAGCTAGGCGCATTCGTATACACTGTTTGTTGAGTGGAAATGTCTACCACCGTGGTATTACTGGATGCTTGTGCATACGCAATCGCGTCACTTTCTAAAGCAAATTGTTTGACCAAAATCCCATTTTGATAAACGTCATAATTAGGAATATTACTCCAAACAACGGTTCCTGTTGAATTGTCAATCACATCACTCATCGCATTTTGTACTGCATAAGCTTGCGCGTCAGATAGTGTAAAAAATGATTTAGAAAAACTTCCATTGATATTAACTTGATATGCAGCATGCCAAACTATTTGTCCGCTTGCCACATTCACCACGCTAGTTGTTGGTTGCGTTGCAGCAGCAGATAGTGCGTCTGCAAGAAATTGATATTGCGCACTTGAAGAATTACCTTGCACTACGTAGTTACCTTGAACATTGGACCACAATACCGCCCCTGTAACTAAATTGACCACATAGGAGACGTTACTAGACTGAGAGGCTGCGGCAATTGCTAAAGCGTAGGTAGCGTAACTTTGGGTTGGTGCTATCGCTGTGCTACCAGTGGTCTGAAGATATTCAACAGCGTATGGTTGACTAACACTGCTATATATCACCTGATCGGACTTAATGTTAATGACCACTGCGTTATTGTGCGCTTGACCCCATTTCATCGCATCAGCCATCGTTGAAAAAGACATAGTAACCGTCTTATTGTTCACTTGTGCTGTCGCCAAATAAGGTAGCAAATACACATGACCCAATCTTGCAGTATTATGTATCATTTGTGATGATACACGATAATTATTAGTCGGCTGAAATGCAGTGGCAGCCTGGGCACTTATCGGTGTAAGACATATAGTAACAACCATCAACATAGTAAGTGAAAATAATAATAGACGCTGTCGGATCATGTTAGAAAATCCCCTCCAGCATCTATTATGGGTAAGTCATCGACGGCATGTCAACCTTAAGTTCGTTCGATAATCATGGCAATTCCTTGCCCACCGCCGATACACAACGAGACCGCAGCATAACGCAGGTGATTACGCTGCAGTTGTAACGCCGCACTTACAAGCAACCGAGCACCACTTGCCCCTACTGGATGGCCGAGTGCAATCGCCCCACCAAGTGGGTTTAATTTTTCATCAGGAATGGCAAGTACCTTTTTAACAGCAAGCGTTTGTGCAGCAAATGCTTCGTTGATTTCAATGACATCCATCTCCGAAATAGATAATCCTGTCCTTTTGAATGCTTTTTCTAACGCTGGCACAGGCCCGATGCCCATGCGGGTTGGATCTACCCCAGCAATCCCATAACCTATAATTTTAGCAATGGGATGAAGTCCGTAGTTTTGTACTGCATCGCTACCTGCCACAATTAATGCTGCTGCCCCATCATTAATACCACTCGCATTGCCAGCAGTTACCGTCCCATCTGGGCGAAATGAAGGTTTGAGTGAAGCTAATTTGTCAATAGTTGTCGCGGGACGAATGTGTTCATCCAATACAATTTCAGCCGATCCGCGCTTTGATGAAATTGTCACAGCAGTAATTTCTTCTGCAAATTGTTCACGAGAAGCGGTGGCACGCAAATGGGAAGCCATTGCAAATTCATCTTGTTCTTGTCGCGAGATGTTATAACTGTCTGCGAGATTTTCCGCCGTGTCACCCATGCTACAACCAGCTAGGTCATCCTTTAATGTAGCCCATAACATATCAGTGACAACTGGTGCGCCTGATCCAAATCCAAAGCGAGAGGCATGCATCGAATAAGGAATGCGACTCATGTTTTCTGCGCCGCCAGCTAAACCAATCTCACTATATCCGAGCATAATAGATTCTGCTGCGGAAATGACCGCTTGTAGCCCAGAACCACACAATCGATTGACCGTTAACGCAGGAGTTGACTCTAGTGTTCCTGCGCGCAACCCCACATGCCGCGCAAAATAAGCTGCATTTGCAGAAGACTGAATCACATTTCCAAACACGACATTATCAATTTGTTTGCTGCTTATATTTGCCCTGAACATTGCCGCTAAACTTGCTGTAACAGCCAAATCTTCCGCCGGAACATCCTTTAAACTGCCACCAAAACTACCAAAAGGGGTTCTGGCACCACCAAGAATATATACTTCCCTCACTCATAATTCCTCCTTTATTTTCATGAATATTAATCAATAATGAGCACCAACCACAAATTGCACTGGCGTGCTGTTGGACACGATCGAGTAAGATTGGGGAGATTGGGCGATCACTTCACCTTGATCCTGTAGTGGCGCATTCTTATACGTATAAGAATAATGAATGTGGCCAGCCATTAATTGATGAGTGGCTTTACTAAGCGAAAGACCATTTAAATCCGGAACGAGCAGATCGCCACGTAAAACACCTACTACTAAAACCACTTTTTCCCTCTTGGTAAGCACGTGCTTAGGGAGAGGATTCGTTGAAATGATCTTGCCATTAGTGGTGTTCACTGATTGAGTAATCACTTGCTCTTGATTATTTTTTACGCCGAGACTCATTAATTTTAACAAAGCATCTTGAATCGAAGCATTAGTGAGGTTAGGCATGATGTACTTATTAGATTTCCCCGTCTTTGGTTGTTGATTGATCGATACCTGCAATCCCTGATTGTTAATAAGATTCGAAGATGTACTACGGCCAAACCACCAAATAAAACCTACCATAATTACAATGATAAGAACGGCTAACAATAACCACCCACGAAATGGCGATGCTGTGACTGTCCTCACACTAGGTTCAGGCAGTTGTTCAATGAACGTATCCTCCATTTGCGAAGTGGTCAACCAGTTTTCCTCATCCATTTGCAAAACGGCCAGTATTTTCGATAATTCGCTTAACCCATCTGCATTAGAATACGTAAATTCCTTTAAGCTTTGTAATCCCGGCTTTAAATAGGCAGGTAGTGGATGATCATGCTCGCGTTCAAACGATTCATTCCACTCCAATAAGTTTAAGATATAGTGAGCAAGCAAAAGCGAACTGTCTTCTTTTGCCGCTATATCCTCATGCGAATTGTCATTAGGCAAGCCAAGCATTTGCGGAATCGCACCATCCCAAAGTACTTGTCCTGCACTAAAAGAGAAATAAATTTGATGGTGCTGTAACGCTTTAATTCCTTGTATTATTTGCTCAGCAGATTCATAAATCTTGCTTCGATGTAATGATGGCAATCCAATTTGCACTTTTTCAGGTCTAGCAAAAACACACAAAAAGGACTTATTGATTCGTTCACCATCGAGCAATTCTGCAACATACGGATGAGACACTACACTTCTTTTTTGCAACCATTGTAAAAACCACGGTTGATCAGCAACAGCAATAGGGATGAGCGTAATCAGTACTTGACGATTTAATCTTGTATCAACACCCAGTCCAAATTGCCAACCGTCACAAAGTGGGTCGATGTGTTCCACATCATAGCGTTCAGTTAATGCCATCATGGCATTCCCCACCTTTGCATACGGAATTATAGCTCATTGTGCGAGGAAGGAAATCGAAGTCTTTCCGCCCTGCGTTGCAATCGCTGTTCCCTACGGGCAGGTGCACTTTGATAGTGCCATATTTCTTCATCTGTTTCTGGGATAATCGCAGGCACCTCAACTGGCCTACCGTGTTCATCGATCGCAACAAATGTTAAATAAGAGGTACCTGTTAAGCGCTTAACGCCTGTCATCAAGTTCTCAGATTCTATTTTAACAAATATCTCCATCGAGGTATGGTGAGTCCAAGAGACAAAGGCCTCCAATTGGATCGTATCCCCCACCTTGATTGGAGCTAAGAAATCCACACTGTCCGTAGATGCCGTAACCACAGGTTTCCGGCAATGGCGCATGGAGGTAATACTGGCAATTTTATCGACGTAGGCCATGACGAGACCCCCGAAAATATTACCATAAGAATTAGCATCTGGCGGCAAAACTAAATCCGTCATAAATGTCTTTGATTCACTGACTTTTTTTGCTTCCATCATTGATTCTCCTACACTCTTTCTCGTTTTAGGACAACGCCCATAGAACCAAAAACACCAGGAATCGGGGCTTCCGGCTTTTCAATCTTCACCCTAACGCCAGTGACGATAGGATACTTCGCCAGCACGACAGCCGCAAGCTCTTCTGCAATGGCCTCTAACAACTTCCTGACCCTGCCCTGCACAATGTCTCGTGTCATATTATACACTTCCCCATAATCGACTGATAGCGTCAGATCATCTTGTCTTCCAGCATGCGATAGATCACAATCAAGTTCAAGAGAAATCAAAAATCGTTGCCCTAACCTATTTTCTTCTGGATAAACACCGTGATACGCATAAAAACTCATATTTTGCAAGAAAATGGTATCCATTATTTACTCCTCGCTTTCATCTACATACGATGCAGCACTACTCCCTGCCACATACCCAGTGGAAAATGCAGCAGTAATATTGTATCCGCCGGTATGTGCATGTAGGTCCAGTAATTCTCCTGCAAAATACATTCCCCTAACGTACTTTGACGCCAGTGTGTGCGGTTCAATCCCTTTTAAATCCACCCCGCCGCCTGTAACAAAAGCACGATCAATACCCAACGTGCCATCAACTTCTATTCGCCAGCGTTTGATTTGCAACGCTAGTAACTCCCAGTCTGTTGGCACACAATCTAGCGCGCGTTGGTCCTCCAAGCCCACCTCTTTTGTTAGCACCTCTGCAAGTCTTTCTGGAACATATGCTTTAACAATTTGCTTCACTAATTTTTTCGGCTGATGGGAAGCGGCTTCTTGGATATCGTTTTTCAACTCATTAATTGGTTTCGCCGGTACAAAATCAATCTGAATGAAACATCTATCCTCTGGATGTTGCAGGCGTTCCTTAACCAAGTATTGACTAAGTCTAAGCGCCACCGGCCCTGAAATCCCAAAATGCGTAAAAAGCAAATCCCCTTCTTCATCAGCTAATACCTTTTTGTGCCTAGCTATTAATTTTACATCCACGTCTCGTACTGCAATTCCTTGCAATAGATGAGCGGTGATACGCAAATCACTAGATATAATCGGTACTGACGTAGGATATGGCGCAACAATCCGATGACCAACCGATTTCGCAAACCGATAGCCATCTCCAGTTGAACCAGTTGCTTGTGCCGTGATGCCTCCCGTCGCAATCACTACCGCTTTTGCATGCAAGATCCCCTGATCAGTGTTCAGACCCATGAATTTCCCCTGCTCAAACAATATTTGTCGAACAGGATTATTTAATCGAACCTCTACTCCCAAATGATTCATTTCATCAATTAAAGTTTGTAATATCGTCATTGCCTTATGCGTGGCAGGAAACAAACGGCCATGGTCTTCCTCCACCAATTGCACACCGCGAGTGGTAAAGAAATTAATAATTTCTTGATTAGACCACTTAGCGTACACACTATGTAAAAATCGTCCGTTACCAGGAGTATTTTCAATTAAATGAGCGGTGCCTTGAGAATTCGTGACATTGCATCTACCCCCACCAGATATGAGTAATTTTTTGCCCAATCGATCTCCTTTTTCTAATAAAATCACACGTGTTCCTTGTTGACCTGCAGCAATCGCTGCAAA
>DAIELO010000189.1 GCA_027341705.1 Caryophanales bacterium | reverse complement strand
AATTGTTGACCTAGTTTATATCCCTCGTCCGTCAAATCCAGACCTCGGTAGCGCTCGTAAACAAGTAAGCCGTCTCCGTCAAGACGCTGAATCATTTTGCTGACCGATGCGCTGTTGACCCCGAGACGATCTGCCACATCGACGGTGCGAGCATATCCTTTATCTTGGATTAAAGACCATATTATTTCCATGTAATCTTCTTTTGAAGGGGTGGTGACCATGAAATCAACTCCGATTTTTGCACTTAGAAAATAGTATGCATGACATTGATGATAACGACAACTATCATAAAAACGACGTACACTCGCAAGAACCAGATCAGTGACTGTACCCAAAAACCGAGTTTTCGCAATCCGAGTTGTGCAGTGTGTTCTATTGCGGCTTGTTGCTCAGATAGAATTTCATCTACGGTTTCAGGATGGTGTGAGAGGTCTGAAACTCGCGTGTTTTTGAAGGCAGTTCGTGATGGTGACATGGTAAGTTCTTGAGTATCCATTTGAAAATCACTCCCCTGATCATGTGTTATAGGTGAAAACTTGGGAAAATAACTGTTAGGGCGTAAATAACACCTGCTAGTGACACGAACACACCCACGCCAATGCCCAAGACGTTTAATAATAAAGTATTGGTGTGTTTACCCATAATCTCTTTGTCATTAACAAGGAGAAGCAAGAATCCAATGGCTGGTGGCATTGTCAACACTGCAATCACATTGACAATAATGATCACCCATTCAAGTGGGAAACCCGGTAGCACGACGATCGTACCTGCCAGTATCATCACTGCAAATAAAATGAAGTAAAAACCTTTCGCCTCATTAAAAGGGCGATTTAAGCTGTGCGCTTTTTGACTAACCTCGCCAAACGCATAGGCGGATGAAGTGGAAATCGTCGCCGCAGCCACCAAACCGGACTCTAATATGCCTAATGCGAATAATGCCGATCCAATGTGGCCGATATAAGGTTTGAGCGCTTGGGCAAACTGTGCGGCTCCGAACTGACTGGCATCCATGTGATGAACAAACAGTGGCGATGTCGCAATAATTGTGGCAATAGCGGCTAGCGCTGCCAGTAGTGCACCAAGCGCTGTATCTATTCTGCCCTGCTTCACATCACGAATGGACAGCCCTTTGTCCACGATGGCACCCTGTTGAAAAAAAAGCATCCATGGTGTGATCGTGGCACCAATGTCAGAAAGCAGCAGAACAATGGTGCTACTTCCAAACCCTTTGGGGAATGGTTGAAAGGTAACAATTGATCTTCCTACCGCTCCCCAGTCAGGATGAGTAAGGATGGCCACAGGAATAAACACCAAGTTGAACAAAGCTAATCCGAGAATGATTTTTTCCCACGAAGAGTATCGACGAAAAAGGTATACACCACCGACAAGGAGAATGCTGCCGCCCACTGCCACCCATTTTGGAATACCAAAAAACCCTGCCCCTGCCACGATGCCGACAAATTCTGTGATCAGCGTTAAAAAATTAGTGAACAGTAAATCCACCATCGCAAAGTTGCCCCAAAATCGTCCAAATCTCCGATAAATGAGTTCTGCATGACCTGCCTGAGTGGCGGCTCCTAGGCGAACGGTAATTTCTTGTGCGACAAAAGCCATGGCGAACGTCAGCAGAACAAAGGGAACAAAAAAACCAATGCCAAAGCTAGATCCTGTTGCTGCATAAGAGAGCATAGATGGTGCATCATTTTCACCCAACATTACCAAAATACCAGGGCCAATCAGGAGCCAAAGGAGTAAACCACTTTTGCGATCGCGTTTGGCATTGATGACATGCAAGCGATCTAACGCTCTGGCCACTGTTTCTCGATTCGACATGATTGCACATCCCGTTGAAGTCAACAAAATTCCCATTGACTCCCTATTATTTTTCCCATAGCACAAATAGTTTCATCGAGGAAACTTTATAGGTTAATCATATGCACAACACGTGAAATGTGCAACAGTGATTTAAATTTATTTTTGTCGTATATTGAGTTAGGAATCCTGTCCTGCTTGCGGGAAGATAGATTGAAGGGAGACGTATCTATGGAAAAAACACCATTTAAAGCGGAATCTAAGCGGATGTTAGAGATGATGATTAATTCCATTTACTCTCATCGCGAAATTTTTTTGAGGGAATTGATTTCTAACGCCAGTGATGCAATTGACAAACTTTACTATAAGGCATTAACTGATCACACGTTGGCTTTTGATAAAGACAGTTACTACATCAAGGTGGTGACTGACAAGGCTACTCGAACATTGACAATTTTGGATACTGGCATTGGCATGACCAAGGAGGAACTCGAAAGCAACTTGGGCGTGATTGCCCAAAGTGGTTCCTTGGCCTTTAAGCGTGACAACGAAGCGCAAGATGGACATGACCTGATTGGTCAATTTGGTGTTGGTTTCTATTCTGCATTTATGGTGTCTGACTTAGTCACGGTTGTCAGCAGAGCGTTAGGCAGTGACACAGCGTATCAATGGGAATCGTCTGGGGTCGATGGCTATACGATGGTGCCAGCGCAAAAGGATGCAGTGGGTACAGAAATTATTTTGAAAATCAAAGAAAGTACAGAAGATGATAACTATGACGATTACTTGGACGAGTATCGGTTGCGCTCAATGATTAAGAAGTACTCTGACTTCATTCGTTATCCAATTAAGATGGAGATGACACAGCGGCGTCCAAAAGATGGGGACGAAGGTGAATTTGAGGAATATTTAGAAGAACAGACGATCAACAGTATGGTGCCGATTTGGCGAAAAAACAAGAATGAGCTCACGGACGAGGACTATGAAAATTTTTATATGGAGAAGCATTATGGCTTTGACAAGCCTTTAACACACCTCCATATTAGCGTCGATGGGGCTGTCAGTTATAATGCCATTTTGTATATTCCGGAGCGGACGCCCTTTGACTATTATACGAA
>DAIELO010000188.1 GCA_027341705.1 Caryophanales bacterium | reverse complement strand
TCCCATTAAGAGTAATATGCGTTTGCGCACATCAAGCCTTTTGGCCGCAGAATGAAAATATTCCTCCACCAATCGATCAATCGGTTCCGCGAGGCCAAATAACTCTTGTGAAAAAAAACGATACACGTTGTGGCCGTTCTCATCTTGTGTAACACCGGCTGATGCGATCATTTGATAAATTCGCGCATGCGCAGACTGAGCAATGGTCGGGTTCGCGCGAATCATCTCAAGATAATCTGCAAAAGTGCCTTGCCATGCCAATTCTTCTTCTTTTGCTCGATGAGCCGCGATGCGACCAATAATATCCACGTCGATCACTCCTCTTATTCTATCGCCTTCATTCACACTGCAACTTCCATCATAGTGTGATACTATGCTTATGCGATTTTTTGCCGCTGGTTGCTCCTAAATTGAAACTTAGGCAAAAAGCGTGATATCCAACATGCTATATGCATACACCCCATCCCCCCACTGCAACTTCCGTCATAGTGTGATACTATGCTTATGCAGCTTTTTCTTACTAACCGAGAAAAGAGGTGACCCGTTGTGCAAGAGTCAAAAACCCACGCCATATTTAATGCAGCAGTTGATGTTTTTTCGGAACGCGGCTTCGAGAAAGCGACGATGGATGAAATCGCCGCCAAAGCGAAGGTCGCAAAGGGAACAATTTACTATCATTTTAAGAGTAAAGAAGACTTATTTGTATTTCTCGTCGAAGAAGGCACTCGGTTGCTTGGCGACAGCGTGCTGTCCAAGCTTCCAGTAGAAGCCAGTGCGACAGAACAGTTGCGGGTAATCGTCCGCGAACAACTGGCATTTTTCCAAGAATATCGGGATTTTTGCATTATTATTTTACGAGAGGCCTGGGGAGAAGACACACGTCAGCGTGAATTTCGCCGAATGCTTGTCCATTATGTGCGCTCCATCCAAACCATTGTAGAACAAGGAGTAGCAAGTGGGGAATTTATGACGAATGACCCAGATACAGCAGCGTGGTCTATTTTCGGTGGCATCAGCATTCGCGCCATTCATCACATTTTTACCGGTGCCAATGACAACTTGGTCGACTTTTCGCCTGCGCTTGAGCAACTTGTCATTTCTGGATTGGCAAGCTCAAGCCATACCGGGGAAATTTAGTTGCCTAAGCCCCTCATAGAGCACAATCGCTACCGTATTTGAGAGATTCAATGAACGAAGCCCTTCTCCCATCGGCAAACGAAGTCGGGATTCAGGATATTTTTCATGGACCAATGCGGGCAACCCCGTCGTTTCCTTCCCGAATATTAAATAGTCCTCTGCCTTGTAATCTACCTCTGTATACCGTTTGTCCGCAAATTTCGTATAAAAAAAACACCTAGCGCGCGCTTCTACCGCTTCCTGAATGACCTCCTCTAAGCTAGCATGGAGCCTCACATCCACCAAGTGCCAATAATCCAGACCCGCACGTTTCAGCGCGCGATCATCAATGCGAAACCCTAACGGTTCTACTAAGTGCAACGTAGTGCTTGTGGCGGCACAGGTGCGAGCCACGTTGCCTGTGTTGGGTGGAATTTGCGGTTCAAATAAAACAATGTGCATATATGGACACCTCTACGCAGTAAAATTGGTGATACTCTCAGATTATGATACACTAATTTTGAACCAAGGTTTTATACAGCGAAACATTCCTCTTGAGGTGAAACGAAATGGCAGATAATCAGGATGCACTCTTGCAAGACAAAGGCACCGTTAGAGCCGTTGATCGCGCGCTTGATGTTCTCCTTTGCTTTCGTACGAAAGACGAACTGGGATTAACAGAGATCAGCAAAATGATCGGTTTGCACAAGAGTACCGTTCACCGCCTTCTCGCCACACTGGAAATTCGCGGTTTTGTGCGCAGAGAGCAGTCAGATCGTTATCGCATTGGCTGGAGCATACTTGAACTCACCAGTGGGATTTATCGATCCGGTGATTTCTCCACAGTGGTCTTCCCTGAAATGACTGCTCTGCGCGATCGCATCGGCGAGACGATTAGCCTTTACGTGCGTTCGGGATTTGAACGAATACGTATACAAGCCGTTGAAGGTGTGCATGCAGTTAGACGTGTTGCCAACATCGGTTTGCGCTTTCCACTACATATCGGTGCCTCAGGCAAAGTGTTACTCGCCTATTGCAATGAACCGTTACTTGATCAAATGGAGGCGGCAGACGCGCTACCCGAATACTTTGATAAAGCGGAATTCGAACGCCAACTTGATGACATCCGCAAGCGCGGCTATGCGGTCACCTTTGAAGAACGAGAGGCAGGTGCAGCGGCAGTAGCGGCTCCCATTATCAACCGCCATAATCAAGTGTCTGCCGCGCTGTCGATTTCCGGCCCAGTAGATCGCTTTACAGACGACAAAATAGAACGCTTCATTGTGGAGTGTGTTGCAAGTGCAAATTTAATCGGAAAAGTATTTCCCTTTTGACATGAATTGAATAAGATAGGGCAGGTGATTACTATGGATAAAAGACCACTGCCCTCATGGCTCAAGCAAATTTGGGATGAATTAACCATTCCGCCTGCCATCTTGCGAAATTCTTCTACACCAGCAGCTTCTTCTGCCAACGCGCGTCCCAACACTGCGCCGCGCGAACAGGAAGAATTCTCTGACGAGCCTTCCGAAAGTCCGACTGACCCTGACGACATCCAGAAAAAGCCACGTTACTCCGCACAACAAGCAGAACGACTCACACGTCAGTACTTTGCCCCTAAGCGCGTGGGCAAACCAATCAGCAAACCGCGCCAAAAGCTCCCACAAAAGACCAAGCACAAGAAAAAAAACGTCTATAACCAAGCAGACATCATCACTGCTGCTCGCAATTCACCTGAAGCTGTTGCCCCCAAACGGACGGAGAAAGCAAAAAACCACCGCCCTGAGGAGTCTACTGTTTCCCAATTATCTACCAAGATTGTCGCGAT
>DAIELO010000187.1 GCA_027341705.1 Caryophanales bacterium | reverse complement strand
AGAAATCCCATGCTCGTTTCATCAATAAGCTCGCTCATCACGTAACTAGAGAAATAATGCAGCACATAACTCATCCAAGGCATGGGAATCTGCAACTGAAAATGCACTCGACCTAATTGCATCATGACATCCTGCTCTTGTTCCGTGCAGGGTTCTGTCATACTAGATAGAAATTCACTCATGTGTGCATGCAACCAACTTCGTTCCGTCCGATCCAGGATCACTCGCAACCCATCGATAGAATCCATTAATCGATAAAATCCCTTCACCATCACAGGCACATGCGTCGTATATACGGCATGGAATTGCGCGAGCGACGCTGCGTCAACGTGATTTTGATGGCAAGGAATGATAGGAAAAGTTGTGTTTTTCATTGAAATGATCACATCCTAGTGTTCAATTTACATATGGATCACTCCACATTGAAAAGGATCATTTGGCTCATCGAACTAAGCCACAAAAAAACATGCCTACTAGCATGCAGCAGATCGCCTTTAACAATATATGCATATTAACTAGCAAAATTCATTATGCGCTCATTTAATATAAATGGCTGATATTTATTGTAGATTTTGTATTTATTCTATAGGGACTATACTATAAAAGATAGATTCTATTGAACTGTACATACATAGTTATTTCGAACTACACAGCTAAAAATCATGGTAAAAACCTTTTGCAATCACGTGGTGACTAATCTTCATTGCGTGATCACTTTGGCTTCCATCCAATGGAGTAGTGATTTAAACAGGTGAGGCGCATGATCGTCTTCATGCAGGAGATGATGTAGCATCATTCCCTCACTGGCTTGCCACCCTTGCGAGACAAAAAAATGCGTAACAGGACAGTCTTCTTCACGAAGCATCATCTGTCCTCTCCTTCGTTTATGCCTGATCAGATACGCTAGTGCCCCGAGCGGCGTGTGAATCCAATCAGGGGACAACGAACAAGAAAAAGTAGATATCCAGTCCCTCACCTGTTCCATCGGCATTGGTTTGGCAAAATAATAGCCCTGTCCATAGCGAGCACCGAGTAGAAAAACAGCTTCTGCCACCGCCAATGTTTCAATCCCCTCCACGACCACCTCCCATCCCAGCTCACGGCCAATTTGAATCAGGCTCCCCAGTAAGGTTAACGTCGCTTGGGGATGGGTAAAGAGTGGGAACAGCAAACTCCGATCGATTTTCACCATTTGAAACGGAAGCGTGGCCAACCGCAGAAAATTGCTCTCGCCTGTCCCAAAATCGTCCATCGCTAACGAAATGCCCATCGCCACCACTTTCATCAATTTCGACTCCAACGCTTGGAGATCCATTCCTTTTGTTTCTAGCAATTCGAGAAACAGTCGTTCGGGCGGGCAGTGATACCGAGCCAGTGTAGCTTGTATCCAAGTGATCAGTTCAGGTCGTTGCAGTAACGACGGGGGGAGATTTAGCGAAACCTTGGTGGTGGTCTCTCGTGGTTCACTTCCCTGCATCAGCCATTGCACAACACGCTCGAATCCCAATTCAAACACCCGTTCCAACTCGGCTTCCCCTAATAACGGAAGAAATTGATCGGGAGGAATCATTGTGTTTTCTTTTGTCTGTAATCGGGCTAATGCTTCCCATTTAAGTACTGTGCCTGTCTGTAAATCAATAATCGGTTGGAGATGCATGTTCAATCCACCGTGAAAAAGCAATGACCGATACGCTTTGATTTGCATGGGCGTACGATTGACCACCGTATCCAAATGGGAACCCCACCGCGCTTGCCCCACCTGTTGCACGCCTCTGGCAAACACCTGCATCCAACGCGATTCAAACTGATGCGGATACGCCCCATATACACTAATCACCGCGAACGGATTGCCTTGATCGTCTAACAAAGGCACCATCATCACTGATCGACTCCCAAGTTGGCGCAACGCTTCATGACGACTCGCGAAGCGGGCATCTCTTTGCAAAGCAGGCAGCGTTTGTATAGTGGCACCTAACCACGTTTCCGCCAACAAACTATGTTCCCATCCTACTTGCGTGTAAGGTTCTACCCTCGTGGACGGATGACTCATCACGGCTTGTATCGCTTTCCCTTGCTTGCCTGCATAAGCGTCCACGATAAATCCTTCGTGCGCATGTAGACGATAACGCAATACCCCGACGATGCCAGGTAACTGTCCTATCGCAATTAGTAGATCCTGCGCTTTGTCCTGCGCAGTCTGATCGAATACTTCCAAATACGTGTAGATTGTCTGCTCCTGCACTTGTAACTGCATCTGTAAATCAAGTTGCAAGCGATGATCAAGCAACGAACGAAGGAATTCCCTTCCTGTCGTCGCATGGGAATAAAGTTGTTCCGTCATCAGCTGCGTATATCGTGCCGTCGCCTTCGTTAAGTCCTTACTGCGAATCCCCACTAAGGCATGAACTTCACCCACACGCTGTGCCGTTCGTTTCATTTCCTCCTCAGTGGGCTGTTCATGCAACAACACAGTGAGATGGCGGAGGACCTGTTCCTTCAAATGCCTAAATTCCGCTTCACTCAAACTGGCATACACCGCACGAAGGGTGGGATCTTGAACCATTTCGTCATACACTGTATCCACCATTTCGGAAATAGGAAAACGAAACGAAAGCAGTGGTGTCATCTCGCTCGCCTCATCCCATCCCCATTGCCACCAATTCGACGTCGCACCCTTGGTCGCCTTGACTTGGTACATCGCCATGTCCGCGGTGCGCAACAGCTGCTCGCCCTCTTGTCCATGCAACGGATACCCTGCCAACCCCACGCTGATTTCCAGCGAAACTTCCTGTTTGGGGCCGACGGGGAATGGAAATTCAACAGCATGATGCAGCGTGTTCATGCGTGCCACCATATCCTGGACACCGAGTGTCGCGACATCGTAACCCATCACCAATACCAGTTCATCCCCACCCCAGCGTGCCAACACTTCTCCTGTTTGCAAACACGCTTGCAATCGACACG